>JAKAMV010000269.1 GCA_021812735.1 Chloroflexota bacterium
CGCGAATGCGCCGCGAGAAGTTGTACTGGCGCTCCAGTGTGGCGGGATCACCAGCCATGTTGTCGCGTTTCCAAGCACCGAGCGAGTGCGGCGTGTGGACGTGGACTACGCCAAGCCGTCTGGCCAGGCCGTCGCCCGCCATTCCCCCGTCCCAGTAGTGGCTGTCGATGACGTCGTACGTCAAGCCGCTGGCGCGAATGAAGCGTTCGGCGCTGGTCACCCACTCCGGGATGACCTCGCACATCCACTCTTTGCGGACGAGCTCTGGTCCGCCGCCCGGGATGCGGATGATCCGAACGCGCTCGCTGACGGCCTCAATCGGCGCCTGCGCCTCGAACTGGCGCGTCATGATGTCCACAGCGTACCCGAGTCGCGCCAGCGCCTCGGACAGCTTCAGGACATAGACAACTTGGCCGCCAGTGTCTGGCAATCCCAGCTCCGGCTCGCGGCTAACGTAGCCGTGAATCGAGACCATCAGTATGCGTCTGGGCGTACGCTGGTCCATGGGGCTACCCCTTCCCGCTGCGAGCGCGCACACGATGGGCGAGCCCACAGCGCGCCGTTCCCTCATGTCGGGAACTTCATCGCAGCTCAGGTAACTATGATATCCCATTGGAAACTATCGTCGAGCGGCCCACCCCGGGCCGGCACGCCACAAGAGGGTCTCTGTGCACCACGACGGCCGTCCGCGGTTCCACCTGACGCCGCCAGCCAATTGGATGAATGACCCCAATGGGCTCTTCTTTACTGAAGGACAGCTGCACGTCTTCTATCAGCACAACCCCGAGGCGCCTCACTGGGGCCATACGCATTGGGGCCACGCCGTCAGCGCCGACCTCGTTACTTGGCAGCACCTGCCGCTCGCGATCTCCCCGGACGCTGTCGGCCCTGACTCCTTTGGCTGCTGGTCCGGCTGCATCGTGGACGATGGTGGTATCCCCACCGCCTTTTACACCGGCGTGGAGCTCGACAGTGCCCTGCGCCGTGCATCGGTCTGCCGCGCCACCAGCGTGGATGGCCTCGTGACCTGGGTCAAGGATCCGGCGAACCCGTGCATTGTCGGGTCCCCCGACGGGATCGCGCCGGACGCGTTTCGCGACCCCTTCGTCTGGCGCGACGAGACCGGATGGGCGATGCTCCTGGGAGCGGGGACGACGAGCGGTCTCGGTGCGGTCCTGCTATATCGGTCGATGGACCTTCGACGTTGGGAGTACGTTGGCCCCTTTCTGCGAGGCGACGAACTGCCAAGGGCAGCAGGCACAGACGCCCCATGCTGGGAGTGCCCACAACTGGTTCGTTTCGGAGGGAGGGACGTGCTCATCATCTCGCTGGTCGACCGGACGCCGGGGGTGCGGCCCTCGCACGTTATGGCGCTCATCGGCCGCGCAACGGGAGACCGGTTCGTCGTCGATCACGCCCAGCAGCTTGGCATGGGGCCAGACTTCTACGCGCCGGCGACGATCCTCGCACCGGACGGTCGGCAACTATTGCTGGGTTGGGTGCCCGAGGATCCGCCACATAGCTCCTCGAGGCGCGACTGGGCCGGGTCCATGACCTTCCCACGGGTCGTCTCGATCACCGAGGGGGGTGACGTGGCGCTGGCGCTCGCGCACGAGGTCACCGCATTGCGACAGAAGGAGGCCCGGGCCAGGCCGTATCTCCCGGCGGGGAACCGCCCACCTTGGCGAGAGGGCTCCTTGGGCCAGCGGTTCGAGGTACAGGCGCTGATCGAGGTCGGGGACGCGTTCGAGGTGGTCGTCGACCTGCTCAACGGAGACGACGAGGATCCCCAGCTGCACATCGGGTTCCGCCCCTGCGACCGGCGGCTGTCGGTGGCCAGACGCGGCATCGTAACGGTTGCTGGCCGCAGCGCACAGAGCGCAGCGATCTTGCCTCCGACCTCCAGCCGCGATCTCCGTCTCCGTATCCTGGTCGACGGTTCAGTCGCGGAGCTAGAGGTGGATGGACAGACGATGGCGACGGCCCGGCTGGGGACGCGCGGAGGCCAACGAACCATTGCGGTGAGCGCTGTCGGAGGCCGTGCCAGGATCCGGCGACTCCGAACGTGGACGCTCGGCTTCGCCGCCGATGAATTGTCGGCTGCCAGTGACCGCGCGACGCCCAGCGTTGGTTCTCCGTAGGCCAGCGCACGGCACGTACCAGCGGCACCAACGCGCGACCGGTTCAGCTGTGCGGCCCGCTCCAAAGAGACTCCTCGTGGCCATCGGCTGGGCCGGCCTCGACGGCGCGTCTGCTCCTCTGGGCTGCACCGTTCTGAACCGAGTGGGTCGGCCCGGCAGTGCTGCCCGAGGCTCACGACGTCCCGCAACAGCGCAGATGCGGTACGATGCACGGCGCCGGCCGAGGCTTCGGTCATGGGAACGGTTCCTCGCATGGAGGATTGGACGTCGTCCTGTCATCCGCGCTCCCGTTGCCGTCTAAGGGCCATTCGGCAGGCAGACGCTTTGTTTGAGCGTGAACGGATGGGGCTATAGCTCAGCTGGGAGAGCGCCTGCATGGCATGCAGGAGGTCCAGGGTTCGAATCCCTGTAGCTCCACCACCTTCATCGAGTGCCGACCAACGACCCCTCGCCGGAGCGGCGAGGGGTTCGAACTAGGGAGGGCCCGCAGCACCTGGAACGCACGGAACGCGCGCGCGACCGGGTCATGCGAGCCTACGGGGCCGCGACGGATCCCGCGGCCGCACGAGGGCAGGAAGCTGGGATCGCGATGGTAACCGACCGGACCCCCATCGACCGCTACGACCCTGCGGCCATCGAACCGCGCTGGCAACAGCGCTGGGCCGAGCTCGGCCTGCACCGGACCGACCTGCACGACGAGTCGCGGCCGAAGTACTACCTGCTCACGATGTACCCGTATCCCTCCGGTGACCTGCACATCGGCCACTGGTACATCAAGACGCCGACCGACGCGATCGCGCGCTACCGGCGCATGAACGGCCTCAACGTCTTCTTCCCGATCGGGTTCGACGCTTTCGGTTTGCCTGCCGAGAACGCGGCCATCAGGCACGGCATCCACCCCGCGGACTGGACGATGCGCAACATCGAGAACATGCGCCGCCAGCTCCGCTCGATGGGCGCCACCTTCGACTGGGACGCCGAGGTCGTCACCTGCGACCCCGAGTACTACCGCTGGAACCAGTGGCTCTTCCTCAAGTTCCTCGAGGCCGGCCTCGCCTACCGGGCCATGGCGCCCGTTGACTGGTGTCCCAAAGACCAGGTCGTGCTCGCGCGGGAACAGGTGGAGGGCGCCGACCGCCATTGCTGGCGCTGCGGGACGCCGGTGGTGAAGCGCGATCTCGAGCAGTGGTTCCTCCGCATCACGAAGTACGCCGATGAGCTGCTCCGCTTCGAGGGGATCGACTGGCCGGAGCCGGTGCGCGTGATGCAGACGAACTGGATCGGGCGATCCGAGGGCGCAGAGGTCGTCTTCACGGTGGCGCCGGACGAGCACCAGGCCGGCGGCGACGAGCTGCGCGTCTTCACCACCCGACCGGACACCCTCTTTGGCGCAACCTTCATGGTGCTGGCACCCGAGCACCCGCTGGTCGCCAAGCTCACGCACCCCAGCCAGCGCGAGGCAGTCGAGCGGTACCAGTACGAGGCCCGGCGCAAGTCAGAGATCGATCGGCTCTCCACGGAACGCGAGAAGACGGGCGTGCCGCTCGGGGCGGCGGCGATCAACCCAGTCAACGGTGAGCGGATCCCGATCTGGATCGCCGACTACGTGCTCCTCTCCTACGGCACCGGGGCCATCATGGCGGTGCCCGCCCACGACGAGCGCGACTACGCGTTCGCGGTGAAGTTCGGGCTGCCGATCCGCCAGGTGATCGCGCCCGCCGATCCGATCGAGGCAGCCCAGGTGGCCGAACAGGTGGCCGCCGGAGCGAATGGCGGCGCCGCGTTCGTGGCGCACTCCGAGGATGAGGTGATGGTCAACAGCGGTCCGTATTCGGGCCGCTCGGCGAAGGACGGATACGCGGCGATCGTCGCCGACCTGCAGACGCGCGGCATGGGAGATCCGGCAGTGACCTACCGCCTGCGCGATTGGCTGATCAGTCGCCAGCGCTACTGGGGCACGCCGATCCCGGTCGTCTACTGCGAGCGCGACGGGATCGTCCCGGTCCCTGAGACTGAGCTCCCGGTCCTCCTCCCCCGCGACGTCGACTTCAAGGTGACCGGCGAGAGCCCGCTGAAGGCGCACGAGTCGTTCCTCCGCACGACCTGTCCGCGCTGCGGCGGTCCGGCGACGCGCGAGACCGACACGATGGACACCTTCGTCGACAGCTCCTGGTACTGGTGGCGCTACCTGTCGCCGCACAAGGCCGACGGTCCGATCGACCCTGAACTGGAGCACACCTGGTGTCCGGTCGACCAGTACACCGGTGGCGCCGAGCACGCGGTGATGCACCTGCTCTACAGCCGCTTCTTCTGCAAGGCGCTGGCCGACTTGGGCCTCGTCCACGAGCGGGAGCCGTTCCGCCGGCTCTTCAACCAGGGCCAGATCCTGGGCGCCGACGGCGAGCGGATGAGCAAGAGCCGCGGCAACGTCCAGGACCCCGACGAGCTCGTGCAGCGCTACGGCGCGGACACGGTCCGACTCTTCCTGATGTTCATGGGGCCCTGGGACCAGGGCGGCCCCTGGAGTCCAACTGGGATCGGCGGCGTCCACCGCTTCCTGAACCGCGTCTGGACGGTCGTCCTCGATCCGCACGGACAGGAAGCGGGTCGATCGGAAGGGGCTGGCCTCGGGCCGGGCGAGTCGGTGGAGTCGGCTGGTCGCGCCCTGCGGGTCGCCGCCCACAAGGCGCTCAAGCAGGTCACCGGGCAGTACGAGGACTACCGCTTCAACACGATGGTGGCCCAACTGATGGAGCTGACCAACGTGCTGATGCGCTACCGCGGGACGCCGGTGGCGGGCACGGCCGACTGGGACGAGGCGGTGCGGCTCCTGCTGCTGATGCTGGCACCCGCCGCGCCGCACATCGCCGAGGAGCTCTGGAGCCGTCGCCTCGCGGCGCGCGGCGAGCCGTGGCGCTCGATCCACGGGGAAGCGTGGCCGGCCTACGACCCGGCGCTCACCGTGCACGAGCTGATCGAGCTGCCCGTCCAGATCAACGGCAAGCTGCGCGACCGGGTGCTCGTGCCGGCCGGCGCGTCGGCCGCCGAGATCGAGGCGGTCGTCGTTGCTCGGAGCAGGCCGACGGGCCGATCGCCTCGGCTACGACTCGCTCTGGATGTGCATCAACTGCAAGGTTCGCCGAGACCGCCCCGCGTGAAATCACGACGGACGCCAAGCGTGCCGGTCGTGTCTCCCGAGCGGGACCGCGGTGCTGGGTGGGTAGCCTACATCCAGCGCCCGAACAACGAGGGGTAACTCCACGCCGGCGCACGGCTCGCGTCCCCGCCGTAGCGAGCTCGGAAGGCGAGCCAGACCCGCGACGTCGTCGTGTACGTGTAGGTCGCGACACCTGCGGCGTCCGTGGTCACGCTGGTGTGGGGCCGGAAGGTACTCCAGGTGCCGTCCACGCCCTTGAACGCGAACCAGATGCCGAGTGGCACGCCTGCGAGCGCCGGGCTCGTGGTGAAGCGCAGGGTGATCGACGCGCCGCGCGTCAGGATCTTGGTGGGCGTGGTGAAGGGACCGACCGCGCTGGGCGAGGAGCCGGCACCGATGCTCGTGCTGGCCGGGCTTGGCGAAGAGCTGGGGCTCGGGGAAGGTGAGGCGCTCGGTGGTGGGCTCGGCGGCTGGACCACGATGACCTCGATCACCCCCTGCCCATATTGCCCCGTGCTGGTGAAGAAGGCGCGGTAGTAGGCGGTCTGGGTTGGCGCGAACGTGTAGGTTGCGCTGCCCGACGCGTCGAGCGTGACGGTGGCCAGCACGCTCCAGGTGACCCGATCCGGCGAGACCTGCCACTGCACCTGCGTATACGGGGTGCCTCCGGTGACGGACAGGCTGTCCTGCTGGCCCAACGTGATCGTGCTCACCTGCATGGGTATCGGCGTGGGCGTCGGCGAGGCCGTCTGGGCCGGTTGGACCACGATGACCTCGAGCTCCCAGGAGCTGTACTGCCCTGCGCTGGGGAGGTACGTGCGGTAGTAGGCGGTCTGCGAGGGCGTGATGGTGTAGGTCGAGTTGCCGGACGCGTCCAATGTCACCGTGGCCAACGGCGCCCAGGTGGCCTGATCGGGCGACACCTGCCACTGCACCTGCAGGTACGGCGTGCCCCCGGTCAGCGTGAGGTGGAACGGCTGGCCCAGCGTGATCGTGTACACCTGCAGGCTTGGGGCAGGCGTGGGTGTGGGTGTGGGTGTCGGGGTTGGTGTCGGCGCCGGGGTGCCGACATATGCCACGCTGAAGCCGGCCGTGGTCAGGGCCGAGGGCACGGACACCGTGACGCCGCCTTGGACCATGGTGACCGCCTCCAGGGTCGTCTCGGGTCCACCCATGCGCAGGTTGCTGAAGGTGACCGGTGGGCTGTAGTCGCCGAGCGTGTCCACGGTGCCGGTCAGGCTATCGGTCGGGGCTTCGACGATCCACTCTGCCGAGGTTCCGGGACCGCTGTAGAACTGCTCGGTGCTGAAGCTCTGACCCGTGGTGTTATCGATGAGGGCGATGGCCCAGAGCGACCCACTGACCTGCCAGATCGTGACCGTGACGCTGTCGCCGGGCGTGACCAGCACACTGGGGATCAGGGTCTCGGGCGCCGGCAGGATCTCCCACCACGCCTGCGTGTGGACCAGGTTGGTGTTGGGATCGTAGGTCTCCTGGACTCCCGCCTGGATCAGCGGGCTGCTCCAGACGCCGTCGATCCCGACCCACTCGGCCGTGACGGTCTCGGTTGGCGTGGCGAAGAGAGTGGGCACATTGAATGTCCCGGTCACGCTCGTGTACGGCCCGTCCCCCACGACGTAGCCGGACCAGTTGCCGGACGTCGCGGCCGTGTACGATGGGGCGTTGTAGGCGCTGCCGGTGGTCGAGCCGGCAGCCTGCCCGGCCGTGATGCGGTCCAGCTGCCAGCTACTGCGCGCCGCCGGCCGCGTTCTGGTGCCGGTTCGAAGCAGCGCCGCGAGGTCCACGCGGCTTGCGGCGCCGACCTCGGACCGGGGGCCGACGCTCACGTCCGCCGTGTGGCCGGGCACGAGCGCTTCAGCACCGACGGTCACGGCTGGCGTGATCGTGGCGCAGGCGGGCGCACTGCAGGAACCGCTGCCTCCGTCGGGGGTCTGGTACCGCGTGCCGCTCGCGGCCGCCGGCAGCACGCCACCCACAAGGGCCAACGCAGCCGACAGCGCAGCGGTTGCGAGCGCGACCAGCGCGCGCCCACCCGGCATCCTCGTCGAACGCATCCGCGACCTCCTCCCAGGTCCCCCTTCGTGGACAACGACAGGGCGACTGCAGGCAGTCTACGGTCGATTCTGGTCTCGATGTGAGCGCGCTGCGTGACAAGTCCGTGACATCGCTGGGTCAACGCGAGCGCGACTTCGGGCTACTGGCCGGCGTGGGACGGCTCCGGCACGGCCCGCTGCCCTCGAGCGGTGCCAGCGTGCCCTGCGCGGCAAGGCCCCGCACGGCGTCCTCGTGAGCGACCGGCAGGTCGACTGCGGGGACCTGCTGACCCGTGCCGTGCGGGCCAGCGTGCAGACCTCCCACACAGGCGCTGCAGATCCCGTACAGGGTGTGAGCGCGGCAGCCGCACGCGCAGGAACACGGCTTCAGCAGGCTCTCTCGGATGCGCGCGTCGCTCGCCTCCATCTCCTCCATCCCAGGATCACGTAGGGTTCCCCCCGCTCCGTGCACGAGTCTAACCGAACTTGGGATAATCCGAAGTACGGTTTACGGTGCCCGCCGTGGCATGGCGGCACGTGTGACCAGGTCGCTCTTCACGCCCGCCTATGGGCGCCTGCGTGAGTCGCTCGTCGCGGCTCGCCGTGCGCGCGGTCTGACGCAGGCCGAACTCGCCCGCGTCCTCGATCGGCCCCAGTCGTTCGTGTCCAAGTATGAACGCGGCGAGCGGCGCCTCGATCTGATCGAACTGATGGAGATCGCGCAGGTGCTCAGGCTCGATCCTGGCGAGCTGGTCGCCGAGGTGGCCGAGACCCTCAGGCTCGGGCACGCCGCGGGGGAGACATCGCGGACCGCACCATAAGGAGGTCGTTTCGGGGCGGGTGGTGGATGTCCGCCAGACCGGAGCAACCCCAGTCAGGTGCGCCACTGCGACGGGGTTGGTGGGCTTCTCAACACCATCGTCCCAGTTCAGTGGGTGTTAGCGGCACCTGTTTGCGTGTCCCAACACCCTCGACCGCCTGGGCCAAAAGCCGGATCGAGGATTACGGACATGCGCCAGGAGACGTCGTCCCGCTCGCGACGATTGCTAGCGCTGCACTCACTTCATCTGTTGCGCGTGTGAGTTCGCCGAGAGCCCACGCTCGGCTGCCCAGGCCCGATGCAGGCGCGCTTGTTCCTGGCAGAGTCTGCCGCTCAAAGAAGCCGGCCGATTCTGCGAGATCCCAAACAGCGGTCTGGATTGCTGCGGCCACAGCATCGCCTGGCTCGATGCTTCCGCCATAGGAGGAAAGCACGGGCTTGATGGGCTCGATGACCGCGTCGGCCGCCTCCCAGACTTGCTGCGGTGCCACATTGGAGGACAGTGCGTTTTCGAGTGCTGGTACGCGCTGTTGTGCGGCCACGAGCAGGCGGACCGCCTCACAGTCGCCCAGTCCCTTCCCCTGGTGTCCCGAGGGCGAAGGGACTGGGTGCGACGTGCTCGCTGCGTCGCAGCCGGCTGCTGTCAATGTCAGCCACACCAGCACGAATAGCCGTGCCAGAAGGTGCCCGGTTCTCGCGGCGCCCATGCCCTGTTCCTCGTGGGTCTGGGTCAGGGAGTGAAGTACAGTTCGACCGGAATCGACGACTTGAGCTGTTCGGCGAACGCGTGAGCGTCGAAGTTCGGATCGGAAGCCCGCATCGCCGCCAGCATCTTGCCTCCGGCGATCATCCGGGCAGCCAGTTCACGAACCCGCGGGTCGTTAATGTATGCGGACCCATCCGTATCTCCATTGGCGGCCCAGACGGCGGCTGCTTGCGCTGGAAAGGCGGCAACAGCCGCGTTGGTTTGCGTGGTGAGGTAGGTGGTCACCTCTTGCTCCGATACTGAATAGCCGTGCCTCGCCGCTTCGTGGGCGATGGCCGCCGCGGTCGTCAGGTGGTCGACGACGGCCTCGACCGCTTGTGCACGCGTCACGGTTCGTCCAGCCGATGCTGCGTTGTCCTCGTACTGCTTGACCGCGTACGCGAGATACTGGCCGCTGACTGGCTGCCCATCGATTCGCATTGCGACGGCCGGAAACTGGGTGTTGGGGGTCTTGAACAGCGACAGAAGCTGGGGATCGGGGGTCGGTCCCGCGGCCACAGCCGTGGCAGCTCCGAAGATAAGAAGCATGCTGGCGCCGAGGAGTATCCAAGAAGGCCGGTGGATAAGCCTGCGTGCCATCTGACCCACCATCCTACCACAGAGATCCACTGTAGACCCCACCGAACGATCCGGAAACGCCGGAAGCCCAGATCAGGTAGTGGGACTCCGTGCTGCCCGGCGGGTATGTTGACGTCGACATCGAGAAGCCGCTCGGGCTGCAGTAGGGCCATGCGAGCGTGGTCGATGAGACGAACGGCACCCAGCAGGCGGGCCCGCTCACGTAGTAGTTGCTGATGTACACCGATCCGTTGGGCCACTTGATGACGGAGTACCAGCTGGCCTCAGGCCAGATGCCATCAGCGTACAGGTCCGTTCCGTTGTAGAGGAAGTCGTCCTGTTCGAAGGGCGCAATCTGGTAGTAGTTCTGGCCCTCGCTGTGTTCAAGTGCCGTATACCAGGACGTGCTTCCCTCAGAGGTGCTGTACCAGTATATGGAGGCGTCCGGCTCGCTCCAGCTGAACATTCCAGACGACGAGGCGCTGGTGCTTCCTGTCGGCGAGTAATAGGCAAGAGCGATGGGGCTCGCGGCTAGGGCGACCAGGCCGGCTAGAGCCACCGAGGCTAGTAACTTCTTTCCTTTGATCACCTGTAGTCCGCCTTGCGACAATCACGAGAGTGAGACGCTGGTGCTTGCACAAAATCGTTGTCGGAAACTGCACCTCCCTTCCACTGCGACACATGCGCCACTTGAAGGTGGTCACTCCGGACGTGCGGAGCTGAACTGGTGGTTGCAGCTGCCACCGGCGTATGTGCTTCGCCGGTTGAAGCAGAAGTAGTCGTAGCGGCCGCTGTCATAGATGTCGGTTGCGAGGTGGCTGGTGACGCCGTTCAGCGCCTCGAATGAACTGATCTTGTCGTAACAGGCG
>JAKAMV010000270.1 GCA_021812735.1 Chloroflexota bacterium
GATCCGTGCGGGCGCCTGGCCCGGCTTGTTGAAGCGCGCCTGGTCGACGTAGGCCCGGGCGTCGGCGTACACGAGCCCCTCGAACCAGCCGTGGGTCGGGCAGCGCTTGCGCAGGTAGACCTTGTCGTCTCGGAGGAGCACCTGGGCGTCGATCACGGCCCGGCACTCCGGGCAGATCGAGCGGGTCACGTCGTGAAGGATCTCCCCGGCAGGGCGCGGCTGCGCGGGTCTGGTGGGGACGAGCTCGGGTGCGAGCGGAACGGGACGCGAGGGCGCGCTGCCGGCCTCGGGAACCGCTGCCGCGGACGTGGTTGGGGATGAGCCGATCACGGGTGTGTCCATCCCGGCATCGTCAGACCGGCGGGATCGCCGGGATGTGATGCACCACACACTTGGGCGAGGGACACCGAGCAATGCGCGTGCAGCGCCGGACGTTCTGGCTCCGCGGCCTCGCGGCCGCGGAGTGCACCCCTGCCTGCGGCAACAGCACGTCTGTCGGCGTCACTCGTCAGAGCATGTATGAGACATCGGAGGCAGCCGTGGGGTAGGCGTAGACCATGTGTCGCAGATCATCCGCCCGCAGGTCCGCGCGGATGGCGAGTGCGAAGAGGTTGATCGTCTCACCCGCATGCTCGCCCAGCAGGTGCGCGCCCAGGATGCGATCCGTGCCCTCCTCGACGAGGACCTTGACGCCGGTGTGAGCGAGCCCGACGCGCCGCGACGAATACCAGCCGGACGTGTCCTGCAGGTTCGTCCGGAAGCGCAGGCCCTGCTCGCGCGCCGCAGCCTCGCCGAGCCCGACCGCGGCGAGCGGGGGCACCGTGAAGGCGACGCTCGGGATGCCCCGGTAGTCCGGACGGCGATGATTGCCCTTGAGCAGGTTGCTTGCCACGATCCGACCCTGCATTCCCGCCACCGGCGTGAGCGGGAACCCGCCGCTGGCGACCGCGTCGCCGGCCGCGTAGACCGCCGGGTTCGAGATGCTCTGGAGGTACTCGTTGACGGTCACGCCCCCCGCCTCGCGGGCCACATCGCCCGCCTCGAGGTCGAGGTCGTCGATCTCCGGGACCCGGCCCGCGCTGTGGACCACGAGATCGGTCGCGATCGTGCTCGCCGCTCCGCCTCTCGAGACATGGACGAGGAGCTCGTCGCCGTGCCGCTCGAGGCCGGTCACGGCCGTCTCGAGATGGACCGCCACACCCAGCTCCCGGGTCGTCTCAACGAGCATGCCGACGAGATCCGGGTCGAAGCGCCGCAGCGGCTGCGGCCCGCGATGGATGATCTCGACGTGGGCGCCGGCCCGAGCGGCGACGTGGGCGAACTCGAAACCGATGTAGCCCCCGCCGACGAAGACGATCCGGCGGGGCAGGTGCTCGAGTTCCAGGAACTGCGTGCTGGTGGCCAGGAGCGCCTCGCCGGGGATGCCCAGCTCAGCGTGGCGAGCGCCAGCCGCGATGACGACGTGCTGCGCCGCGAGTGTGTCGTCACCGATGCGGAGGGTTGTCCGGTCGACGAAGCGGGCTCGCCCGTGGGCCATCCCGATGCCCGCCCGGGCGAAGGCCGCCTCGTTCGCTTCGGGCACCGATTCCGTGAACGTGCGCTTGAAGCGCATGAGCGCGGGCCAGTCGATGGCCGAAGGGCCCGCGCCTGCGCCACGGCCCGCCATCCTGCGGTTCCAGTCGGCCAGCTCGGCCCCCCCGACGAGCACCTTCTTGGGGTCGCAGCCCCGCAGCTCGCAGGTGCCGCCGAAGGGCCGCGAGTCGATCACCGAGACGCTCCAGCCGGCCGAGCGACACTCGTACGCCACGGCGGCGGCAGCAGCGCCGGTCCCGATCACGGCCAGGTCGACCGTCGAATGCATGTCCGTGCTCCCGGATCTCTGCTCTTCCCGATCAGGCGCGGGACGGATGAGAGGCGCGCGCAAGGATCAGCCCGAGCACCGAGCCGAAGAAGAACGTGTGGGCCACGAACTGAACCGCGGCGTTCGTGTTGTCGGGGAACCAGGTCCAGCCGAACAGGTTGGCGAGGAGGTAGAAGTTGACGATCCAGAGCAGGAACCCGGCCACGCTGGCGCTGGCGACGATGGTGCCCCACGAGCGCGCGAGCTGCGGCACGCTGGCGATGACCGCCGCGAGGATCACGCCGAACATCATCGAGAGGACCATGTGGATCACGAGCCCTGTGCCCCCGGCGCTGAGGAGCGAGGTGCCCGGCATGAGGGCGGACTGCCCGAGGGCGATGCCGCCGATCATGCGGAGCGGCATGAAGAAGGCGGCGCTGCCGTTGAGCACGAGCGCCATCATCATCTCGAACATCGCGAACACGATGCCCGCGACGATGCCGCCCGCGATCCCGTAGCGGAGCCAGTGGCTCGGCTCGCTGCGCGCTCGATCGAATGTTGTCGTTGCCATTGGTAGATCCTCCATGGGATGAACTGGATGGTTCGACCGTATGCCTGCACCCCGGTCGCCGCCGTGATGCAGGACACACCGGCGGTCTCACCAGCCGCAGTCGATCATCGGTTGACCGTTCGTTCGGCGACAGGCGGCCGGGTCGGTGGATTGCCGCCGCTCACAGGATCCACACGGCGAATCCCTCCGCCACGTGCGAGACGACGCTCGGATGGTCCATGTAGGCCGCGGTCAGGAGCTCACCTGCCTGCACGAGCTGATCCCGGACGTCGAAGGCGCCCGCGCAGTAGTCGCAGACCTCATAGGTCAGCCCGCCGTCGGTCAGCTCGCGGAACAGCGCGGCGAGACGGCCTCCCTGCTGCGCTGGATCACGGAGGCGCGCCAGCCACTCGGTGCCGGCACCGTCAAAGGTCAGCCGGACGGTCGCACCCGCCTCGTGCAACTCCTTGGCGTACAGAAGGGCGTGCAGTGCCCGGGCCTGGCCCTCGTGGGTCTCGGTGCCGGCCTGGAGGATGATAAGGATGCGCGTGTCGTTCGTGGCAGTCTCCTTTCTCTGTCGACCCGCGGCAGGGCCGGTTCCGTCGTGTGCGATCGACGCGCTGTCTTCGCGACACGGCCGCGTGCCAGCCCATCGTGCAGGCGCGTAACGCGCCCATCCGTAGCGTCGCTTACATTCACCGCGCCCCTGCGCGGATAGGGTTCCCGACATCGCGCCGAGCCGTGGAGCCGGCGGAGAAAGGGAACTGGGTCGGATGGCTGAGATCAAGCACGCAACCGACGAGACCTTCGAGGCACTCGTCCTGGACAACCCGAAGCCCGTCGTCGTCGACTTCTGGGCAAGCTGGTGCGGGCCGTGTCGCATGGTCGCACCCGAGCTCGAGAAGCTCGCCTCGAAGTACGCGGACAGCGTCGAAGTGGTCAAAGTCGATGTCGACGCCAGCCCGCGCCTCTCCCGCACCTACAACATCCTTTCGATCCCGACGATCGCGTTCTTTGCGCCCGGTGAACCGCCGCGCGGCGTGGTCGGAGTGCAGCGCCTCGAGCAGCTCGAGGAGGTGTTCGGGCTCACGGGGCACGATTCAATGCTCCGCTGAACCCGGAACGGCCGCCTGTCGTGCCGCACGCCGGCGACCGTGACTCAAGGTCGGGCGCCGCGGATGGCTGCGCCGGAGCGGCTCGGTGCCCGCCCGCCAGCGACGACTGGGGCGTCGGGAGACCGGCGTCGCAGTGCGGCCCGCCGACCGTACCATGTGGATCTCGCAGCGGCGCCATGCCGCGCGAATGGAGAGGAAAGGGGGTACCCAGTGCGGTTCCACCGCATGCTGGCCCTCGGGGCGTCTGCGCTGGTGCTCGCGAGCGCCTGCGGGACGGGAGGGGGCAGCACCCCGGCCGCCACGGTCGCGCCGGTCACCCAGCCATCCAGCCAGGCCAGCGCGCCCGCCTCGGCGGCTCCGTCGGCCCCGGCATCGCCGGCCGCGTCGGTCGCGGCAGCGTCCGCGGCGGCCAACTCGATCGCCAGTCGCCTCGTCCTCGGCGGCCCGCCCGAGTGCCCGCAGCGGCCGTTCTGCCTGATCGGGCTGCAGAAGGTCTACGGGCTGACGTTCAAGTCGTTCGTCCCGCTCGACGCGGGCGGTCCGCTCACGGTCGCGGCGCTGCAGACCGGCAAGGTGCAGGTCGGGCTGCTCTTCACGTCCGACCCCAGCATCCAGGTCGACGGGTTCGTCCTGCTCAACGACGACCAGCACCTGCAGGCCTCCGACAACATCGCCCCGGTCATCCGGACGGCGGTGCTCACCGCGCATCCCGACCTCGCGACCCTGCTCAACGAGATCTCCGCCAAGCTCACGCAGACGCAGCTCACCTCGCTCAACAAGCAGGTCACGGTGGACAAGACGGACCCCGCCGACGTGGCCCGCGCCTGGCTCCAGCAGCAGGGCTTCGTGCCGACCGGCGGCGCCCACAAGGGCACGATCGTGGTGGGCTCCACCAACTTCTCCGAGCAGCTGGTGCTCGCGGAGCTCTACGCCCAGCAGCTG
The DNA here is from genome assembly GCA_021812735.1 of Chloroflexota bacterium. The sequence continues at coordinate 4,448 of JAKAMV010000270.1, forward strand.
CAGGCGAACGGCTACACGGTGACCCGCAAGTTCAACCTGGGGAGCCGGGAGGTCGTCCAGCCGGCCATCCAGAGCGGCCAGATCGACCTCTACCCGGAGTACCTCGCCTCGCTCACCGAGTACCTCGACAAGGGCACCGGGCTCGCCACCACCGACCCGGCGAAGACCTCGCAGGTCCTCGCCGGCCTGCTCGCCCCGAAGGGCGAGTCGGTGCTGGCCTATGCCCCGGCCACCGACGAGAACGGGTTCGCCGTCACGAAGCAGACCGCGCAGCAGTACGGGCTGGTCAACATCAGCGACCTCGCCAGGCCCGCGCCGTAGCGAGCGCAGGGCCACGATGCGGGCCGGCCCGCATCGTGAGACGCTCGGCGCCTGTGAAAGCAGCTGGCTTCCGCGGAGGCGCCGCCTACTCTCCAGTCCCATCGATGGCCATCGTCGTCACCAGTCGGTCGAGCTGCTCGAGGTGCATGAGGTCGTGCACGCCGGCGAAGAGAAGCCAGCCCCCGCACCGGAAATGGCCGACCAGCGGGTGGTCAAGCTCGCATGGGTCGGACTCGTGCCCCGCGACACGGAGGGCGGCGCGCTCGATGAATCGCTGGCTGCGGGCGAGGGATTGGTGCAGGGCGGGAAGGGTGACATCCTCGCGACCGGCCAGACCGGGCACGACAGAGCCAGCTGCTGACGGCCAACGTCCCGTGGCCGTCAGCAGCGCGGCGAGGGCAAGACCCTCCCGCGCGGCGATCATGTGCCCGATGGTCTGGACGATGCTCCAGTCCCCCGTGGCGCCCGACGCGGCCAGCATGCCCGGAGGGACCGCGGCCAGGAGGCCGGCGACGTGTCGGGCGACGGCCGCGTGCTCGGCGGCCAGTCGAGCCGCCGAGCCCGGCCCGGACCTTACGCGGCACGCCTGCTTCATCGCCTGGAGCCGACCGTTCCGGTACGCGCGATACGGCGCCACGAAGTCCGGCGCGGCGTCCACCAGTTCGCGGAGCCATCCGGGGTCCGATTTCATGGAGGCAGCCCCCTCGTCATCGAGGATCGATCCGACGGCCAGGTCGGGGCGCCCAAGCTCCCTCTCCGAGCCGGCCAGCGCTGCGTCGGCCCATTGTCGGCGACGACGCCGGCAGTCTGGCGACGAGATTGCCAGATTTCGGAGGTCCTGCCTGAACGACGGCTCGAGATTCCGTCGACCGACCGGAGTCCTCAGGTGTCGCTGACGCTGCTGGACTGGCGGCGAGCCGTCGCCGCACTCTACGCCGACGTCCGCGCCGCCCGGCCGGGCGGCGCGGCTGAGGCGCTCGCGCGCTTCCGCGCCGGCCGCGACCGGCTGTTCCGCGAGCACCCGGACTCGCCCCTGCCCCCGGAGGCGCGCGCCGCCTTCGGCGGGATCCCGTACTGGCCCCACGACCCGACGCTCCGCTTCGCGGCGGAGGTCGAACCTCTGCCGCCGATCGCGACGGTGGCCGTCAGCCTGGACGGGGAGGAGTTCCCCCTCGAGCGGATCGGCCGCGTCCGCCTGCCCGTTGGCGATCTCGAGATCTACTGGATCGCGGTGTACGGCGGCGGGGTCTTCGTCCCGTTCCGGGATGCGACCTCCGGAACCGAGACCTACGCGGCGGGGCGCTACCTGCTCGACACGGTGAAGGGCGCGGATCTCGGGGGCTCGGGCGGGCGCCTGGTCCTCGACTTCAATTACGCCTACCACCCTTCGTGCGCCTACGATCCACGCTGGAGCTGCCCACTTGCTCCGCCCTCCAACCGGCTGAACGCGGCGATCAGGGCCGGGGAACGCCTGGCGAGGCATCCACTCCCTGGCGCCGTCTCGAACTCAACCCCGGAGCGTGACGGCGCCGCCCGGCTTGGCCGACGCCGTCCGTAGCGCATCGACGGCCGGCGCCAGGGTCGCCCAACGCTGGATGCCGGCGGCTGCGTCGGGCCCTCAAACGAAGCCTGCGGCTGCCCGAGTCACTCGCTGTCGCCTTCCGCGATCTCGGTCAGTCGCTGCGCGTCGCGGATCACGACCTGGTGCGCGACCGTGTCGAGCAGACCCCGCCGCCGAAAGTCCGCGAGTGTGTGGGCGAGCGTCTCGCGCGTCGTGCCGATCATGTCCGCGAGCTCCTGCTGGGTGAGGCGCGCTTCGATGAGGGTACCCCGGACGGTCTTCACGCCGAACCGCTGGCCGAGGTCGATGAGGCGGTGCGCCAAGCGCTGGCCGACGCGCTGGTAGGCCATCGCCTCAAGCTCGCGCTCAGCCTCCTGGAGGCGACGCGAGAGGTGTCGGATGACGTTGAGCCCGATCGTCGGGTAGCGCTCGATGAGCTTACGCAGCTCGTCCGGGGTGATCGTGCAGATCACTGCCTCGTCGAGCGTCTCGGCGTACGCCTCGGGGAGACGATCCTGACCGAGCAGGGTCATGTCACCGAGGATGGTGCCCTTCTCGTAGATGTCGAGCGTCAGTTGCTTGCCGTCGGGCGTCATGCGATACATGCGGACGCGGCCCTTCTTCAGGATATGGATGCGATCAGGCTGATCTTCAGGCGAGAGGATCCGCTGGCCGACGGTGCAGTGGGTCATCGTGGTGGCGTGCCCGATTGCCTCGATGTCGGACGGGCCCAGGCCCGCGAACAGCTCGAGCTCGCGCAGCAGGCCGAGCTTCTCGGCCAGCGAGCGGCTCGCCGGGCGATCTGAGACTGCGCCGGTCACGGAGGCCATTGTAGGCATCACGACGCGAGTTCCACGATGCGACCGGTGGCGAAAGGTGCGTCGACGGCCAGGCCGAGCCGGGCGTAGAGCGCGGCGGGAAGGCCCAGGTCGGCGAGGTACAGTCGGCCCGCATGGGACCGGCCCGTCGGCGTGAGCAGCCCACGCTTGGGGAGCGCGAGGGTGAGCGTCGCGGTCGCGTTGATGGCGATCCCGGGTGCCTCCCCGGTGTCCGGGTCCAGGCCGGACGGCAGATCGAGGCTCAGGATCGGCCGGCCCGCGCTGCTGACCCGCTCCAGCAGAGCCGCCACGTCTCCTCGCGGCGGTCCTGCGATGTTGTACCCGAGGAGGGCGTCGACGACAAGGTCCGCGTTCGCGAGCGCCGCGGTCACCTCGGCGGCCGGCAGGTCGTAGCCGTTCACGCAACACGACACGCTCATGGCGAGCAGTGTGCCGAGCTGATGGCGCGCGGCTTCGCTGAGCCGGAGGGCGGGGCGAGCGAGGACGACACGGACGTTCGCCCCGCGGTTGGCGAGGTGCCGCGCGGCTGCCAGGCCGCCCCCGCCGTTGTTGCCCGGGCCGACGACGATCACGATGGAATGGCCGCGCAGGTCGCCCCCCAGCATCAGCCGCGAGAGCTCGGCGAGGTGGGAGCCGGCCTGTTCCATCATCGCGAGCAGGGGGACGCCGAACTCGCCCAGCGCCAGGCGATCGACCTCTGCCATCTGAGAGGTACTCACGGTGGGGACAAGGGCCGCCGCCACGCGGGGGGCGTCTGCTGCGGCAGATGCGGTCGTCGAGATCAGCTCGGTCACTCGCGAGCTCCTCCTGTGTGCGCCGGACGAACGACTGTGTGCGCCGGACGAACGACGTCACGCCTGTTGGGGGTATCGTCTCAGGTCCTCGCTGTGATGCAGGACACGCGAATGCGGCTGTGTGCGGCGGCACATCTGACCTGGCGGGCGGCGCCTATGGTGGCCTGGCGTTGGACCGCGGCCGCCTGGAGAGACCGGGCGGCGATCAGGCCGACAGCAGGACGGGACGGACACGTGGATCAGATCGCATTGTATGGGGCGCCCTGGTGCCCTGACTGTCGCCGCTCGAAAGCGTTCCTCATGGAACAGCGGATCCCCTTCAGCTGGATTGACATCGACGCCGACGCAGCCGGGCTGCGGTTCGTGGAGGAGCTGCAGCACGGCGGGCGCACCATCCCCACGATCGTCTTCCCTGACGGCAGCCACCTGCTCGAGCCATCCAACGCCGAGCTGGCGGAGAAGCTCGGTCTCCGGCTTCGCGCGGAGCGGATGGTCTACGACGTCCTGATCCTCGGCGGCGGCCCGGCCGGGTTGTCGGCGGCGATCTATGCGGCGCGCGAGGGCCTCGAGGCACTCGTGATCGAACGTGGCGCCCTCGGTGGCCAGGCCGGCACGACCGATCGCATCGACAACTACCCGGGGTTCCCGGAGGGCATCGGCGGTGCCGAGCTCGCCGGGCGGCTCATTGCCCATGCCCGCCGCTACGGCGTCGAACTGTTGTCAGCCGTGGAGGTCACGGGCATCCGTCGGGAAGGTAGCTGCGTCATGGTCACCACGGCGTTGGGTGACACGTATGGCGCCGACGCCGCGATCGTCGCAACGGGATCGCGGTACCGCCGTCTCGGCGTGCCCGGCGAAAGCGGTCTCATCGGTCTCGGCGTCCATTACTGCGCCACGTGCGACGGGCCGTTCTACCGGGGTGCGGGGGAGCTGGTCGTGATCGGTGGCGGAAACTCGGCGCTCGAGGAGTCGCTCTTCCTCGCCACGCTCGCCGACAAGGTCACCATCCTGACCCGGGGCGAGCTTCGTGCGAGCGATCTCGTGAAGGAGGCAGTTCGCTCCAACCCGCAGATCGAGGTCCACACCGGGATGGACATCCTCGACTTCGAGCGGGCGGACGGGCGCCTCGGTGCGGTCCTGGCGCGGGAGCGGGCGACCGACCAGGTTCGCCGCTTCGAGCCAGCGGCGGCGTTCGTCTTCGTCGGCCTGGATCCGAACACACAGTTCCTCCGTGGCGTCGTGGACCTCGACGACCAGGGCTTCGTCGTGACCGACGACACGTATGCCACGTCGCTTGCCGGTGTCTATGCGGCGGGCGACGTGCGCGCTGGCGCGACCAAGCAGGTCGGCAGCGCGGCGGGGGAGGGCATCGCTGCGCTCCTGTCCATCCGGCGAGCCCTGGAGAGGGACCATCTCAAGGCCGTCACCATGATGGACGAGACAGCGGTGGGAGCCGGCACCGACCGCGTCGCCGGGTCCCGCTCGCGGTCCGGCGGAGTCGGTCGCTGATGCGTGTCGCCCTGGCTGCCGACCACGGGGGCGCCGGCCTGAAGGCCGAGCTGCTGGGCGGGCTCGCGGCTCCCCCCACGGCAGCAACAGAACGGACAGTCGTATGAGCACAGCCACCGCGCCGGAGGCCGACGCGCGAGAGATCGCAGACGTCCTCGTGATCTTCGGGGCTACCGGCGACCTCGCTCGCAAGAAGCTCCATCCGGCGCTCTACCGCCTCGCGACGCGGGGCCGCCTGACCGTCCCTGTCGTCGGCGTCGCCCGGTCGGCGTGGAGCGACGACCAGCTCCGTGCGTATGCTCGCGAAGCTGTGGTCACCCGGCTCGGACCGGCCCCGGAGCCGGAGCTCGACGCATTCGCCGGGCGCCTGTCATACGTGAGTGGCGACTACGGCGATCCGGCGACCTACGAACGCCTGCGGGAGAAGCTGGGCGCCGCGCGCCACCCCGTCTTCTACCTGGCGATCCCACCCAGCATGTTCGACGGGGTGATCGGCGGCCTCATGGGGGCCGGGCTCCACCTGGGCGCTCGGGTGGTGGTCGAGAAGCCGTTCGGGCGCGACCTCGCCTCGGCCCGGGAACTGAACGCCTGCCTGCACCGCGCCTTCGACGAGCGGGCGATCTACCGGATCGACCACTACCTGGGCAAGGAGACCGTCCAGAACCTGCTCGCCTTCCGCTTCGCGAATGCCCTGCTCGAGCCGGTCTGGAACCGGCGCTACGTGTCCAGCGTGCAGATCACGATGGCCGAGTCGTTCGGCGTCGAGGGGCGCGGCGCCTTCTACGAGGAGGTGGGCGCGCTGCGCGACGTCGTCCAGAACCACCTGCTCCAGGTGGTTGCCCTGCTGGCCATGGAGCCGCCCGTCGGAGCCGATGCGGATGCGTTGCGCGACG
>JAKAMV010000271.1 GCA_021812735.1 Chloroflexota bacterium
CCTCCCGACGCTCGATGCGGGTGACGCGGCCCTCTACCGGCGGATCAACCGGCCCTGGCCCACCCTCACGTTCGAGCGGCTGGTCGCAGGGTTGCTCGCCTTCCGCCGCGCGTACCACGGTCGGCTCTGGCTCGAGGTGATGCTGGTGCGCGGGATGAACGACGACGAGCCTGCTCTCACCGCGATCCGCGAGCTCGTGCGCCAGATCGCCCCCGACGAGGTGCACCTCAACCGGCCCACGCGGCCGCCGGCGGAACCCTGGGTGGAGCCGACGGACGAGGCGGGGCTGCGGCGCGCCACCGCGATCCTCGGCTCCGTGGCCCACGTGGTGGGCCCTGCCGCGGGCACCTTCGATCTCTCCGGGTCCGCGAGCGTGGCGGACGCGATCCTCGAGATCGTCACGCGCCACCCGATGCGGGAGGACGAGTTGCGGCGCGCCGCGGCGCGCTGGGCGCCCGACCAGGTGGAGGAGGCGCTGCACGAGCTGGTCGAGTCGGGTCGGGCGAAGGTGGTGGAACGCTACGGCACCCGCTTCTGGACCGCCGCCGCTGCACGCTACCGCTGAGCGCCGGTCACCGATCGGCGTCAGCGGTATGGTCGGCCGGCTTGTTCCCAGCGCTCGTTGACGATCCGACAACCACGGTTGTCGGGCGATGCGGCGAATCGGAGTTGGGTCGGCTCGCCGCGACTCAACCAGGCGCAGCCCCAGCAGCGCCACGCCGCCGGCGTCCACCACTTGCGGCGGCGTTCCGCCATGATCTGCGCGCAGAGACGCCGCGCAACGTCCCGCTGGATCGGTTCGGGCGACGCACCTTGGACCACTGGCCACCTCCGGAGCTGACAGCAGCATGCATCGCCCTGCTGGCAGCGGCCAGAGCCGATCGGCACGACACCGAGAGCCGCCGCTCCAAACCATCGACGACCCTGCCGCGGCGCTCGGCATGGAGACCGATCGGCGCGGCCGGCGCCGAGATCGACGGACCGGCCGGAACGCCGGTTGCAACGTGCGTGACGGCACTCGCGGCACAGGGCGCCGCGGTCAAGATTGGAGGCACGACAGCGGCGCTGCGCCGTGGGCGACGAATGCCCGCCGGCCATCGGCCGCAGGCCCCACGCCCGGGAGGTGACGCATGGCGGTGATCGCGATTTCCCGACAGTCCGACAGAGGGCGTGCCCATGACGGATGAACCGGCAGCCCTGCGGCGGGTGGGCGCTGGGCCCGATCGGGTGCTGATCGCCTACGCCAGCCAGGGCGGATCGACGGCGCAGATCGCACAGGCCATCGGAATCGCCCTGCTGGACGCGGGCTGCGACATCGACGTGCGCCCGGTGCGACAGGTCGAGCGCCTCACCGGCTTCACCGCGGTCATCGTGGGCAGCGCGCTCTACCACGGCGTCTGGCTGGCCGAGGCGTTCAAGTTTCTGCAGCGCCAGCGCCGCGTGCTGGCCACGCTGCCGGTCTGGCTCTTCGACAGCGGGCCGCTCGACCGGTCCGCCGAGGAGCGGCTCCTGCCGCTGCCGCACGGCGTCGCGGCGCTGGGGCGCGCGATCGGGGTGCGCGGCCACATGACGTTCGGCGGTCGCCTGGAACCGGCCGGGTTGAGCCTCGAGGAACGGCTCCTCCTTCTCGAGGGCAAGGGCGGCGACTACCGCAACTTCGACGACGTGCGCGCGTGGGCCGAAGGGATCGCGCGGGAGCTCGCGGGTTACCGATAGTTCTCGAACTGCAGCGGCACCGGGTACTCGTCAGCGGCCTGGCGCAGCCGGGCAATCACCTTCTGCAGCTCGTCCTTGCTCTTGCCGGAGACCCGCACCACGTCACCCTGGATCTGCGATCTGACTTTGGGAAACTCGTCGCGGATCAGCTTCGCGATCCGTTTCGCGAGCTCCTCGTCCAACCCACGCCGGAGCCCGATCCGCTGTCGGACGGTCTCCTTGCCGGCCGGCTCGATGGTGCCCCAGTCGAAGATCTTCAGCGAGAGCCCACGGCGCACCGCCTTGGACTCGAGCAGATCGCGCACGGCCTTCGCCCGGTACTCGTCGGACGTGCGCAACAGGATCTCGTCGCGCCCGAGCTCGAGCTGGACCGGCGCGTTGCGGAAGTCGAAGCGGGCGGCGACCTCCCGCCGCACCTGGTCGAGTGCGTTGACGAGCTCCTGGCGGTCGAACTCGCTCACGACGTCGAAGGAGACCTCGCCGGGCATCGCGTTCCCCTCAGCCTTGCGCGGGATCGCCGGACGCGGGCGCGGGTCGGAACGTCGTGTCGAGGCCGACCGTGCGTTCCAGGGTCCAGTGCCGCTCCCGCACGATCAGCCCCTCGTCGTCGAGCTCGAATGTCACGAACCCGCGGGCCCGGACGCGCTCAGCCGTGGTCTGGCGCGTCCAGGCGCCGTGCCACGCCGCGAGCACGGTCGATCCGCTCGCCCAGGCCCGTTCGGCGTCGAACTCCACGTTCGCCTGTTCGAGCGCGACTTGGTTCCAGTACGCTCGGATCGCCAGGTCGCCGCTGATGTGGTCGCCGAAGGGGTCGGTGCGCAGGTCGGCGTCACCGCGATAGAGGGCCAGCATGGCATCCACGTCGCGCGTTTCGCGGGCCCGCTTGTACCGGGCGAGCAGGTCGTCCGCGTCGCCCTGGGTCAGTCGCAGCACCCTGTCAGTCTAGCGGCTGGCGCTCGGTGCGTCCCCGCCCAGCGCCTCCATGAGCTGCGCGGCGATGCGGTACGAGTGCCCGCCACCCATGACGAGCACCACATCCCCCGGGCGCACACGCGTCGCGAGCCAGTCGGCCGTCGCGTCCACGCTGCCCGGAGCCGCCGCGTCGGGCAGGCCCCGCCGGCGCACCTCGACTGCGAGCTCCTCGGCCGAGGCAATCGTGGTGTCAGGGTCGCGACCGGCCCAGATGTCGGCGACCACCACGGCATCCGCACCGCGCGCGAGAACATCCGCGAAGCGCTCGAGGAGCGCCGCCGTGCGATGGTACGTGAGTGGCTCGTAGACCGCCCAGAGGCGTCGTCCCGGATAGCGCTGGCGTGCGGCGGCGAGGGTTGCGGCGATCGCGGTGGGATGGTGCGCGTAGTCGTCGAGGACGGCGACCCCCTGGGGCTCCCCCTTCAGCTCCAGGCGGCGCCCCACGCCCCGAAACGCCGCGAGGCCCCCGAGGATCGCCGTCAGGGGCACGCCCAGCACGGCGGCGGCCGCGGCCACGCAGAGCGCGTTCTGGGCGTTGTGCCGGCCGGGCAGGGCGATGCGCGCGCGCACGGTCTCCCCCGCCCTGTTCGTCTGAGGCCGCAGCGGCAGGCCCGTGATCTCCAAGCTCGTGCCGTCCTGCTCCGCGGCGACCACCCGGGCCGCGACCACGTGCGCGGGCCCGAGCGCCGTGCGGCGGGGAGCGCAGGCACCCAGGGCCACCGTCACCATGCGACCCGGCCAATCGGCCAGCCGCGCGGCGACCTGGTCTGCGCCGGGGTCCCCGAGGTGCACCACGAGGACCGGCGGCTCCCCTCCCCCGTCGGTGCGACGGATCCAGGCCTCGAATGCCGCGTAGACCGCCTCGGCGTCGGCGAAGACATCGGGATGATCCCACTCGGCGTTCAGCAGGACCGCCAGCGTCGGCCGGTACGGATCGAAATTGCCGGCGTACTCGTCGGCCTCTACCACGAACTCGGGCCCCGCCCCCCAGCGCGCCGTTGCAGGGAGCACGCCAGAGACCTCTCGCGGCAGGAGCGCCCCGACGAACGCGCTCGGGTCCCTCCCGGCGCGCCAGAGCAGCTCGACCAGCCAGCCCGCGCTGGTCGACTTGCCATGGGTGCCGGCAACGCCCACGAGCCGCGCACCGCGCGTGGCCACGGCATCGGCAATCACCTGTTGCCAGGGCTCGACCGGGATGCCCAGGGCGTGGGCAGCGCGGAGTTCGGGATGCTCCGGGTCGATCGCGGTGAGCGCCTTGGTGACCGCCAGGCGGTCGACGATCGGCACGGCCACGCCGGCGGCACTCTGCGCGACATGGGCCGCCGCGTGCCCCGCTACCACCGTGACCCCCACCGCCTCCACCGCAGGCACGTACGGCGAGTCGGGGGCGCGATCGCACGCCGTGACCGCGGCACCCGCGCGCACGGCCAGGATCGCCGCGGCCGACGCGCCCGCCCCCGCGGCTCCGACCACGTGGATGCGCTCGCCGGGGTGGATCGGGCACGGCGGGCGCGCACCTGCCAAGCCCCGCCCGACATCCGCGGCGCTGCGGGTCACCCCGCCGTCCCCTCCCCCAGCCGCTCCAGGAGCAGCCGCAGCGCCGCCTCGGCGCTCTCGGCCTTGTTTGCGCTCCGGTCGCCGTGCCAGAGATAGCGCCGCACATCGCTGCCCGCGACGCCGGCGACGGCGACGTAGGTCAGCCCGACCGGCTTGGCCTCGCTGCCCCCTTCGGGCCCCGCGATCCCGGTGACTGCCACGGCGAGGTCGGTCCCGAACCGCCGGCAGGCACCTTCGGCCATCGCCGCGGCGACCTGCGCGGAGACTGCACCGTGCGCGCGCAGCATCGCCTCGGGCACCTCGAGCAGTCCCGCCTTGATGCGGTCGGCGTAGGCGACGATCCCGCCCAGATAGTAGCCGCTCGACCCCGGGTGCTCGGTGAGCAGGTGCCCGAGCAGGCCGCCGGTGCAGGATTCGGCGGTGGCGACCGTGAGCCCGGCGCGCAGGCAGCGTGACTGCAGCCGTCCCGCGAGCCCGCGGGCGACGGTCAGGGGATCGTCGTTGGGTGTCGCTCCGTGTCCGTTCATCGGGTCAGTGCCGGTTGGTCTGCTGCGGTGGCGCCGGCGGGGCGAAGAGCCACGTCTCGGGGACGCCGGACGGTCCCAGCGCGCCGAGTGACTGACCGTTCAGCGTGAAGTAGGTGGAGCCGGCCGAGCCGGTGCGCACCTCCACCGTGTGCTGCGCCGTGAACTCGACCGTCCGCCCCACCGCGAAGGTCTGGCCGCCGTTGCCGAGGGTCGGGTCGACCACGCCGTCGACCCACACCTTGAGCCACGCCGGCGAGCCCTTGATCGCGATCACCAGGTCCACGCCGGTGAACGCCACCGTCACCGAGCGCGTCTCGGTCGTCGTTTCCTGCTGCTTCCCCGTGGCCGTGATCGTGAGGGACCACTTGCCGGGCGCTAGCTGGTACGAGTCGGAGAAGGAGCCGTCGGGGGCCACCGGGATCTGTTTCGGCGCCGGGGTCGCCGCCGGGGACGCGGCGGCGGTCGAAGGCTGCGGTCCCACAGGGCCCAGGTACTTGGCGGAGACGGTAACCGAACTCGCGTTCGTGGTGCCCTGCACGGGAATCGCCCCGTTGGTGACCGCCGCCCCGTCGGTCGGGCTCGTCACCGAGAGCGTGGGGGCCTCGATGATCGGGATCGGGACGGTGATGATGAGCGTGACTGGGACCGAGTCCTTGCCGGTGGAGGGATCGGTCGCCGTGATGTTGAACTGGTTCTGTCCCTTGGTCAGCGGCACCTCTTGCTGCCAATGGCCCGAGCTGTCCGCAGTCACGTGGTAGGGTTGCTGGCCCGTGCCCTGGATGGTAACGGTGAGGCCCGGGCCGGTCGTGCCGGCGAGTACCGTGCGGTTGGCGCTGCTGTCCATGGTCGTGACGCGCGCCGCGGGCTCGGTCACCGAGAGGGCCGGGGGCTGCGTGAAGCGCAGTAGCTGGTAGGCCACGTACGCCATGAAGAGCAGCACGACGGCGGAGAGCACCGCCGCCACCACGACCCCTCGCGAGAAGGTGAGCCCGCCCGCGGGGGCCTCGAGGACGCGCGGCACGATCGCGACGGGCTCGGAGGCCCGCGCGTTGCCGTATTCCTGCCGGTACTGCTCCAGGATCTCCTCGGGGTTCAGCCCGAGGTAGAGCGCGTAGTTGCGCAGGAAGCCCTTGGTGTAGACGGTTCCCGGTAGTTCGTTGTAGTCGCCGCGTTCCAGCGCGGCGAGGTAGCGGACGCGGATCTTGGTGTCGCGTTCGGCACGGTACAGGTCCACACCCTTACGCTCGCGCGCCGCCAGCAGCTGCTCCCCCAGAGCCTGGCGGGGCTCGGGTGGCTGGGCGTGTTGGCGCGGCGCGACGCGTTGGCCGGAACGGGCGTGGTCACGCGTGCTCATCGACTCCAGGGGGTCCTCGCTTGGCCGGAGATCCGTGGCGGGCCGGGTCACCGCCGGCTTCCCGCGGCGCATAGCATACCCCCGCCAACCCGCGTTCTTGCCCGCGGAACGCGCCTCTCCGAGCTGCCACGGTGCCGGCGCCGGAGCATCGCAGGCGGCACCCGAAGCCCGCGCCCGCCGCGCGCGCTGACGCGCGGCCCGGGCGGTGACGGCCGCGCTCGGTCACATATCGTCGACGTCGTCCAGGCCGCGGATCCAGTTCTCCGGGCCATAGACCTGGCGCGGCACAGCAGGGTTGCGCGGGTCCTGCGGACCGACGATGCCGACCCGCTCGAGTTCGTCGATGATCCGGCTCGCCCGGTTGAAGCCAACCTTGAGGCGGGTCTGCAGCATCGACGTGCTGGCTTTGCCACTCGTCACCACCAGCTCGGCTGCCCGCGGCGTCATTTCGTCCTCGGCGAGCCGCGCCAACCAGGCGAACTGGCTCCCTTCCCCCGACTCCTCACCGCCGGCGACCACGTCGGGGTCGTAGATCGGCTCGGGGGCCTGCGCCCGCCACTGGTCGGTCACCGCCTGGACCTCCCGGTCGCTCACGAAGACGCCCTGTAGCCGCACCGCCCGCGGCAGGTCGGCCGGCTGGTAGAGCATGTCGCCGCGGCCGATCAAGTCCTCCGCGCCTGGCGCGTCGAGCACCGTCCGGCTGTCGACGTTCGAGGACATGGCGAACGCGATGCGGCTCGGGACGTTCGCCTTGATCAGCCCGGTCACGACGTTGACGCTCGGCCGCTGGGTGGCGAGCACGAGGTGGATCCCCACGGCGCGCGCCTTCTGGGCGAGCTTCACGATGGGGTCCTCGACCTTGCGGCCCTCGCGCATCATCAAATCGGCCAGCTCGTCGACCACGATCACGATGTAGGGCAGGCGCTCGTGCTCGGCGACGCGCGGGCTGGCGTTGTAGGAGGCGATGTTCCGTTCGGCCCTCGCCGCGAGCGCCTTGTAGCGCTCCTCCATCTGGCGCACCGCCCAGTTGAGCGCCGCTTTGGCCTCGCCCGGCTCGACGATCACGTCGGTCAGCAGGTGCGGCAGGCCACGGTAGGACGCCAGCTCGACCCGCTTCAAATCGATCAGGATCAGCCGCACCTGGTCCGGGCGGGCCCGCATCAGCAGGCTCGTGATCAGGGCGTTGACGCAGACGCTCTTGCCCGAGCCGGTGGCTCCCGCGATCAGCAGGTGTGGCATCCGAGCGAGGTCGACCGCGTACGCCTTCCCCGAGACGTCGCGGCCGAGGGCGAACGTCAGCGGACTGATGGCCTCGGCCATTCGCGCGTCTTCCCACAGCCCGCGGAACCCGACGACTTCGGCGTTGTGGTTGGGGATCTCGATCCCCACCACGTCCTTGCCCGGGATGGGCGCCTCGATGCGGATCGAGCGCGCCGCAAGCGCCATCGCGAGGTCGTCGGCCAGCGCCTCGACCCGCGAGAGCTTGACCCGCGGGTCGGGCTTGACCTCGTACTGCGTGACGACCGGGCCGATGTTCTGGCCGATCACGGTCGCCGGGATCTGGAAACTGCGCAGCTTTTCCTCGATGATGCGCCGGTTGCGCGCGTGGTCGAGTTCCGCTGCGCCGTTGGCGGGCCGCTCCGGGTCGAGCAGCGAGGCATCCGGCAGGGTCCAGGGCCGGTGCGCGAGCGTTGGTGGCGCGTCGTCGGCCTCCAGGAGCGCCTCGCCCGGCAGTGCCGCGCGCACCTCGGCGGGCACCGCCACAGCGACCGGAACCGCCGTCGTGATGCCGTTGCCGGGGCCGTTGCCATGCGCGGGCGCCGGCGGCCGTTCCCCGGACCACACGGTCTGGCTGAGTGGCGCCGGACTCGGTACGGGCGTCGGCAGCTCTGGTTCGGCGGCCCGCTCGCGCTCGTCGCCGCGCTGCGCCGCCTCGCGCAGCGAACGCGCTGGCCGGGGCGCGCCGCCTTGCTGCGTCGTGTCGTCACGGCCGTTGCGCGCCCCTGCGACGGGCGTCGCCAGGGCCCCAGCCACGGCCCGCCCCCCCACCACGAACGGCCGCAGCAGCGCGCGCACGGTCACGTTGAAGAGCAGGGCGATCCCCGCCAGGAGCAGGCCGAGCAGCACGACGAATGCGCCGGGCGGACTGACCAGCTCCGACAGCCCGCCGGAGAGGGCGGCGCCGAGCCAGCCGCCACCGTCGCTGAGCGCTCGGGCGCTGGTGCCGTGGCCCCAGACCAGGTGGAAGAGCCCGATCCCGCCGAGGAACGTGACGAGCCCACCGAGCGCCGAGACGCCCCAACCCGTCCCGGTATTCGGCGCGCGCTCCACGAAGGCGCCTGCAACGAGCAGGAGGACGGGCAGGAGCCAGGCGCCCTGCCCGAAGGCCGGGCGCAGGAGCTCGTTCACGTAGCGGTTCAGGATCCCCTGTCCCGGCAGGACGAGCGCGATCAGCGTGACCGCACCGACCACCAGCAGGACGATGCCCACCAGCGTCCGCGTCAGCTCAGGCGAGAGGCGCAGGTCGAGCGACGGTCCGGACGCGCGCCGGCGGGGCGTCCGCGTGCGGGTCCTCGGCGAGGGTGTACGTCGCCGGGTCGCCACCCTACACCTCCACGACGACCGGGAAGACCATCGGCCGGCGCTTGGTCTGCTCGTACAGGTAGCGCGACAACCCGTCCTTGATCTGGCTCTTGAGCAGGGCCACCTCGCTCGTGTGCTCTTCGGGTCGGGCGATCGCCTGCACCACGCGCCGCGCCGCGGCACCGATCACCGGGTCGGAGAGATCGTCGACGAAGCCACGCGTCACGATCTGCGGCTCGCCGATCAGGCGGCCCGTCTGCTTGTCGACGGTGACCACCACGAGGAACATGCCGTCGCTGGCGAGTGCACGGCGATCGCGGAGCACGACGTCGCCGACCCCGCCGACCGAAAGCCCGTCGACGAACACGTATCCGGACGTCACGGACTGGCCGCGCCGCGCGCTGCCGTCCGCCCGGAACTCCACCGGCTGCCCGTTCTCCACGATGAAGATGTTCTCCGGCGCGACCCCCACTTCCGCCGCCAGGCGACCGTGCTGCACGAGCATGCGGAACTCGCCGTGCATCGGGATGAAGTATTTCGGCCGCGTCAAGCTGAGCATCAGCTTCAGCTCTTCCTGGCTGGCATGCCCCGAGACGTGCGCGTGCCGGATCGCGTGGTAGTAGACGTTGGCGCCTTGCTTGAACAGATTGTCGATGGTGCGCGCCACGTATTCCTCGTTGCCCGGGATGGGGCTGGCGCTGACGATCACCGTGTCGCCGGGCTGGATCTCGACCCAACGGTGATCCCGGTTCGCCATGCGCGCGAGGCCGGCCATCGGCTCGCCCTGGGCGCCGGTGGTGGCGATCACCAGGCGCTCGGGCGGCGTGCTGCGGATCTGGTCCTTGGCGATCAGCTGCTCCTGCGGGTACTCCAGATAGCCGAGCTCGGTGGCGATCCGGACGTTCTGTTCCATGCTCCGCCCGACCACGGCCACCTTGCGGTCGAAGGTCCGGGCGGCGTCGAAGACCTGCTGCACGCGCGCGATGTTGCTGGCGAACGTCGCGACGATGACGCGCCCGTCGAGCGGCTCCATGATCTCGCGGAACGCCTCGCCGACGGTCCGCTCGGAAGGGGTATACCCGGGGTTCTCGGCGCGTGTCGAGTCGGACAGAAGGCAGAGCACGCCTTCCTCGCCGACCTTGGCCAGGGTGCGGAAGTCCGACGGCTTGCCGTCGACCGGGGTGTGGTCGAACTTGAAGTCACCCGTGTGGACGATGATCCCGACCGGCGTGCGGATGATCAGACCCATCGCGTCGGGGATCGAGTGGCCGATCCGGAACGCGGTCACCGTGAACGGGCCGACGGTCACGGTCTCGCCCGCCTCGAGCGCCAGCATCGGGTTGTTGGTAAGCCGATGCTCCCGCACCTTGGTCGAGAGGAGGCCGCGCGCCAGCGTCGAGGCGTAGATCGGCACGCCCGGGAAGTCGGGCAGCACGTACGGCAGCCCGCCGACGTGGTCCTCATGGGCATGGGTGATGATGAACGCGCGCACGGCCTCGCGGCGCTCCCGCAGGTAGGTCACGTCCGGGACGACGAGGTCG
>JAKAMV010000272.1 GCA_021812735.1 Chloroflexota bacterium
ACGCGCCAGGCGAGCAGCGCGACCGCGACACCCGTCGCGGCCGCCAGCAGGCCCGCCACCGGCTGCCCGACCAGGGTCAGCACCGCGGCCGCCACGACGCCGGCCGCCACCGGCACGCCGGCCGGCAGCGCCGCGCCGCGCCGCGCACCCGGGCCAACCGACCCGAGACCGGACCCGAACAGCGAGGCGGCGGTCCTCGCGCTTTGCTCCTCGCGGATCACCTGCGCGAGCTCCGCGACGTCGGCTGCGACCGCGTCCCAGGGGCGGCCGCCCGGCGCGACGGGGAGCGTGGCACGCGCCGACTCGACGGCGTCGCGGGCCCTGGCCGCCTCGCCGAGCGCGGCGTCGCGCGTGGCGATCGCACTGTCGAGGGCGCGAAGCTGCCGCTCCAGCGCGTCCACCGGGGGCGCCCCATCGGGCTCCTCGAGCCCCGCCCGCTGCTCCTCCACCCGGGCGAGCTCCGTCTCGACACCGCGAACGGCCCGCTCCACCGCCTCGTGCTGGGCCCGGGCGCCGTCAAGCCGCTGCCGGGCTTCGCCGAGCAGGTCGCGCAGGCGCCCGCCGAGCTCGGCGACCACCGCGACCGAGTCGTCGAACCGCGCGACGCGGTCCTCGTCCCAGCCCTCGCCAAGCCGTCGCAGGGCGTGGTCCAGCGTCGCCCGGTCTGCGGCCGCCTGGCCCGCGAGCGCGGCGAGCTGATCCAACCGCGCCTCGTCCTTGATGCCGTCCGCGATCAGGGCCTCGAGGTCCGCGCGGCGGGCGAGAACCACCCCATCCACCGCGATCCCGCCGAGGGCCTCCGCGGCCGCGTCGCGCGTCCGCTGCTGCTCGACGACACGCCGCCCCGCGCTCTCGCGGCTGCTGACGATCGCGGCCAACTCCGCGGCCACCTCGGGTCGCAGCCGATCGGCGGCGCCCAGCGCCTCGCGCCGGGACTCGGCCGTGAGCAGGTCCTGCCAGGCTTCCCAGGACGCGACGTGGCGGCGCGCCCGGGCGACGCCAGCCTCCAACTGGCCAACCTCCGCCACGAGGGCCTCGCGCTTGGACTCGGCGGCCCGGAGGCGCTGGGACAGCTCGTCGAACTCCTTGGGCAGGTTGCGCCTGCGGAGGTCCGCGTCCAGGGCCTCGAGCTCCCCCAGCAGGGCGTTGATGGCGGGCTTGGAGGCGCTCGGCAGGAACAGGCCGGCTGCCGCCGCCCCCAGGCGCTTCTCCATGTCCACGGGATTGACCTTGCCACTCCCGAACCCGGCGCCGGAGATGCGGGAGACGATCTCGGGGCCCTTGAGCTTGCCGAAGTCCGCCAGCTCCGCCAGGCCGAAGGCGAACACGTTGCCGTAGAGCGTCTCGTCCACGTTCTGGAGCAGGCGGGCGAGGTCGTCCGTGCGGTCCGCCCCGTGCTCGTCGGTCACGAGGAGACGCCCGCGCCCGCCCTTCTCGCCGTGGCGCTCGATGGTGATGCCGGTCCCGTCCGCCATCCGGATCCGGAGCCGCCCGCCGCGCCGACCGCCCGCCACCGCCGGGTAGCCGCCATCGAACCCGAACATCACCGCCCGCACGAAGCCCAGGAGCGTGGACTTGCCCGCCTCGTTGAGCCCGCGGACGAGGGTCAGCCCGGGACTGGGTGCGAGATCCTGGTCCGCCAGCCTGCCGAAGCCGTCCACGTGGAGCTGCTCGATGCGCATGGCGGCTAGCCCTCCGCCGAGAGGCTGTCCGCGGCCATGGTCTCGGCGCGGTCCAGCAGCTCGAGGAGGTCCTGTCTCGAGAGCCGGCGGTGCTTCAGGTAGGGCCGGCCGCGGTTGCTGTCCCAGAGCGCCCCGAGGACTTTGTCGATGCCGGGATCCGCGGCGGCGGCGTCCTCCCCCGCGCCCGCCGCCACCCTGGCGCGGAGCTCGTCTGCGAAGCGCAGCACGCTGCCGCGGAAGTCGTCCGCGGCAGCCAGGGCCGCCCGGTCGTACGCGGGCCGCGTTGCGTCCGCCAGCGACTCGAGGTAGGCGAACGGGCTCCCCTCCCCCAGGCTCTCGCGGACCACGTCCCGCACGCCCGCGACCGCGTTGGGCCGGGCGAGGATGGCATGGGCAGGCCCCGACCCCGTCAGGCGCACCCGCGCCACGATGGAGCGGCCGGCCGCGGTGCGCGCCCGGTCCAGTGCCGCCTCCGCGGCGCGGACGATGGCCTCGTCGCTCTCCAGCGCGCCGACCGGGACATCCAGGCGCTGCCAGCGAACCTCGTCCACGACCCGGAACTCCGGGGTGACCGACCTGTCGTCCCCCACCGTCACCAGATAGCACCCGCGCGGCTCCACCTCGCCGGGGTCTCGGCCCTGGGGGTTCCCGCAGTACACCACGACGGGCTTGGCGTCTGAGAGGATCCCGTGCTTGTGGACGTGGCCGAGCGCCCAGTAGTCCATCTCCGCGGCGCGCAGGTCCGCCATGGTGCATGGTGCGTAGACGCCGTCGGCGCTCGCTCCGACCTGCGTGTGGAGCAGGCCGATGGCGAAGGGCGCGTCCGCCTCCCTGCGGAACCCGGCCGCCAGGTTGTCACGGACCGCCTGCGCCCGGTAGCCCTGGCCGTAGACCCGGGCGATCTCCCGGCCGTCGCGGATGACGGGCCGCCCCTCCACGCGCGCCGGGCCGAACCGATACGCGAGCGACGGCCACTCGACCGACGGGATGTACCCGTCGTCGCCCTCGTGATCATGGTTGCCGGTCACCACGAACGACGGGATGCCCGCGTCCGCCAGGCGCCGCAGCCCGTCCCGGAAGGCGACCTGGCCCGGCAGTGTCCGGATCGAGCCCTCGAACGCGTCTCCGGCCACGAGGAAGAAGTCCGCGCGCTCGTCCAGCGCGAGGGCGACGATCGCCTGCCACGCGCGCAGGGTGGAGGTGCGGAGCACCTCCGCGATGGACGGGGGGACCTGGCCGCCGATGCCCAGGAACGGGCTGTCGAGGTGCAGGTCTCCGGTGTGGACGAATCGGAACAACGCGGGTCCCCTCGTGACGCGAGCACTGCGGCCGGCCGGCGCCGGACGCGCCCCGGTGGCGGCGACCCAGCGTACCTCGCGAGAATGGTGCCGGCCCGAGCGCGCGCGCAGTGTGCCGGTCGCCGCTGACAGCTGTGTGGCACGGCTGAGACGGTTTCTCGGCCGGTCCCGGGGCATGGGTCCCCGGCGCGCCGCACAATGGGCGGCGACGTGCTCGCCCCCGGCAGCCGACCACGTCTGCCCCCGCCGGCCGGAACGGAGCCCGCCCGTGCCCGACGCCCTCGTGGTCCTGCTCACCGGCTTCGACCCCTTCGGGGGCGCGAGCCGCAACCCGTCCGGCGAGATCGCCGTCGCCCTTGACGGCACGTCCGTCGCGGGCGCGCGCGTTCGCGGGATCGTCCTGCCGACGGCCTACGAGGCCTCGGTCGAGGTGGCCCTGGCCGAGGTCGAGCGGCTGCGCCCGGACCTCGTGCTGATGCTCGGGGCGGCCCAGGGGCGGCGCACAGTCACCGTGGAGCGGCTCGGGATCAACCTCGACGACTCCGCGACCGCCGACAACCGCGGCGAGCGCCGCGCGGAGCAGCCGATCAGCCCGGGGGGACCGGCAGCCCGCTTCGCGACGGTCCCGGTCCGCGCCATGGCCGACGCCATCGCCGCGGCCGGGGTGGACGGCGGGGTGTCCACGACGGCCGGGGCCTTCGTGTGCAACCACCTGCTCTACTCGGTGCTGGCGGCCCTGGACGGCTCCGGCACCCGAGCCGGCTTCGTCCACGTGCCGGCGCTCGAGGGCACCGTGGCGGCGGACGTGCCGGCGATGAGCCTCGGGGCCATGACGACCGCGGTGTCGGCGGCGATCGCGGCTGCGGTCGCCGATACGGGCCCGCCCGCCCGCGCCTGACGCGCCCTACGCGTCCCGCTCCCACGGCAGGTCGAGGTCGTCCCGGCCGAAGTGCCCGTAGGCCGCGGTGGGGCGGTAGATCGGGCGGCGCAGGCCGAGCCGCTCGATGATGGCCGCCGGTCGCAGGTCGAACCGGCCCGCCACCAGCGCCCCGAGGTCGGCGTCCGCTCGCCCCCCGGCGGCGGTCCCGAACGCGTCCACGCTGACCATGACCGGCTCCGGCACGCCGATCGCGTAGGCGACGGACACCTGCGCGCGACGCGCGAGACCCTCGGCCACGACCCATCGGGCGGCCTGCCGAGCGGCATACGCGCCGGAGCGGTCCACCTTGGTCGGGTCCTTGCCCGAGAACGCGCCGCCGCCGTGCGGCACGGCCCCGCCGTACGTGTCCACGATGACCTTGCGGCCGGTGAGGCCCGTGTCGCCCGTGGGCCCGCCAACCGCGAACGAGCCTGACGGGTTGAGGTGGAGCGTCGTCCACGGGCCGAGGAGCTCCGCCGGCACCACCGCGCGGACCACGTGGCGCTCCAGGTCGGCCCGGATCTGCTCGAGCGGCACGCCCGGGTGGTGCTGTGCCGACACGACCACCGCGACGACGCCGGCCGGGCGCCCGTCCTCGCCGTAGCCCACGGTGACCTGGCTCTTGCCGTCGGGGCGCAGGTACGGGATGGTGCCATCGCGCCGGACCTCGGCCAGGCGCCGCGCCAGCCGGTGGGCGAGGTCGATCGGCAGCGGCATGAGGGTGGGCGTCTCGTCGGTGGCGTAGCCGAACATCAGCCCCTGGTCGCCGGCGCCCAGGTCCGCGCCCGCGTCCACGGCGGCGCCGATCTCGGCCGACTGCTGCCGGAGGCCCACGATCACGCGGCAGGTGTCCGCGTCGAGGCCGTACGCCGGGTCCGTGTAGCCGATCTCGCGGACGACCGCGCGCACGACCGCCTCGTGGTCCACGCCACGGGCGGCGGAGGCGATCTCGCCGTGGACCCACACGGCATTGCCGGCCGCGACCGTCTCGCAGGCGACGTGCGCCAGCGGGTCCCCCGCGAGGTGCGCGTCGAGGACCGCGTCCGAGACCTGGTCGCAGAGCTTGTCGGGGTGGCCCTCGGTCACCGACTCGGACGTGGCGAGACGGGCGAAGCGCGGCAACGTGGAACTGGACATGTGTAGACGCTCCCATTCGTGGTCGATGGGAGTCCGCCGGGCAGCACGCCATTCCACGGCCTGTGCCGGTCCGTCGGACCCTGCCGCATCGGGTACAGCCTTGGCACCGTGCCAGCCCCGGGTGGGCCGCCGGTTGCCCGCGTCGTCGTCGAGCTGCTTCTCTCGGACGCTGTCTGGATGCGGATCGCCTGCGCGATGGCGCGATGCTAGCAGGTCCGCCCGCCGGGACGACGCAGGCGCATCGGTCGCCCGATGGCGGCCGCGGGCCATGAAGGGCGGGCGCGAAGCCAGCTGTGCCATCAGAGCTGTCGCGGGAGGCCCTACGATGGTCCTCCATGCAGCTCCTCGACGGCAGCCGCGTCTTCGCGGCAACGGATCTCGTCGGCTTCCTCGCCTGCGAGCACCTCACCGGCCTGGAGGTCGCCCGCCTGGCGGGCCTGGTGACGCGCCCGGAGCGGGACGACCCGGAGCTCAGGGTCATCCAGCAGCGCGGCTACGAGCACGAGGCTCGCTACCTGGCGGAGCTCGAGGCCAGCGGCCGGACGGTGGCCCGGATCGAGCTGGACGGGTCCGTCGCGGATCGGGCCGAGCAGCTCCGCGCCGCCGCGGCCGAGACGGAGGCTGCCCTGCGCGCCGGGGCCGACGTCGTCTACCAGGCCACGTTCTTCGACGGACGCTGGCGCGGCCACGCGGACTTCCTGCTGCGGGTGGAGCGTCCCAGCGCCCTCGGCCCCTGGAGCTACGAGGTGGCGGACACCAAGCTCGCCCGCCACGTCAAGAGCAGCGCCATCCTGCAGATCTGCTCGTACGTGGAGGGGCTCCAACGGATCCAGGGCGTGGAGCCCGAGCGCCTGCACGTGGTCCTCGGCGGCCGGGCGCACGAGACGGCCACGTTCCGCGTCGGCGACTTCATGGCCTACTTCCGGCTGGCCAAGCGCCTGTTCGAGGCGCACGTGGCCGAAACGGTCCCCGCGAACCCGCCCCCCGGCACGTACCCGGAGCCGGTTGAGCACTGCGATGTCTGCCGCTGGGACGACGTGTGCTCGGCCCGCCGCCGCGCGGACGACCACCTCTCGCTCGTCGCCGGGATCTCGTCGCGTCAGCGGCGGGCGCTGGCCGAACGCGGCGTGGACACGCGCACGCGGCTGGCCGGGCTGGCGCTGCCGATGAGGCCGCCGCTCGCGGGCGTCGGCGCGCAGGGCCTCGAGCGGGTGCGGAACCAGGCGGCCATCCAGGTCCGGGACACCTCGCGCGGCGGGGGGCGGCTCTGGGAGCTGGCCGACCCCCCGCTCGACCGGGATGGCGGGCTCGAGCCCGGCCGGGGGCTGCTGGCGCTGCCGGAGCCGCGCCCGGGGGACCTGTTCTTCGACATCGAGGGCGATCCGTACGCGGGCGAGGACGGCATCGACTACCTGTTCGGCGTGCTCGAGCCGGGGGAGACGGAGCCGGGCCCGGACGGGCGGCCGCAGCCCGCGTTCCACGCCATCTGGTCGCGCGACGGGCGCGGCGACGTCACCGAGGCCGCCGAGCGGGCGGCGTTCGAGCGCCTCATGGACCTGTTCTCGGATCGGCTGGCGCGGGACCCGTCGGTCCACATCTACCACTACGCCCCGTATGAGCCCACCGCGCTCCGGCGCCTGATGGGCAGATACGGCACGCGCGAGGACGAGGTGGACGCGCTGCTGCGCGCGGGCACCCTCGTGGACCTGTTCCACGTCGTCCGGCAGGGCATCCGCGCGTCGGTGGAGAGCTACTCCATCAAGAAGCTGGAGCGCCTGTACGCGTTTGAGCGCGAGACGGACCTGCGCGACGCGGGCAGCTCCATCGCGGCCTTCGAGGCGTGGCTGCAGGGTGCCGAGGGCGAGCATGGCGAGGAGGCCCTGGCGCGGATCGCCTCGTACAACCGCGACGACGTGGTGTCGACGCTCATGCTGCGGGACTGGCTCGAGGGCGCCGTCCGCCCAGCCCTTGCCGAGCGCCTCGGCAGGGAGCTGCCGCGCCCGGGCCCACGGGCGCCGGAGGCGCCGGAGCCGCTGGCCGAGGCCATCGCGCGGGTCGCCGAGCTCGCCGAGCGCCTCGCCCCGGGCGGGACCGATGGGGCAAGTGCGGAGGCGCACGGGCGCTGGCTCCTGGCCAACCTGCTGTGGTTCCACCGGCGCGAGGAGAAGTCCTTCTGGCAGCGCTGGTTCCACTTCCTCAACGACATGTCCGATGAGGACCGCGTGGAGGACCGGGAGGCGCTCGGCGGCCTCGAGTACGCGGGCGAGGTGGGCGCCGTCAAGCGCTCCGTCGTGTACCGCTACCGCTTCCCCGAGCAGGAGCACGGGGTCAGGGTCGGCGGCGGGGTGCGGGCCCAGAACGACACGGACCCGGGCGAGGTCGTCGCCCTTGACGAGGCGGCCCGCACGATCGACCTCAAGCACGGCCGACTCGAGGACCCCGGGGCGATCAGGGCGGTCCTGCCCTACGACCGCGTGACGCCCGCCGAGCTGCAGCGCAGCCTCCAGCGCACGGCGGAGTGGGTGGCGGACCACGGGATCGCCGGGCCGGGGCCGTGCCGCGCCGGGCGGGACCTCCTGCTGCGCGAGCCGCCGCGGGCCGGGCAGGCGCCGGGCGCTCCCGTCCGGGCCGAGGGCGACGACGCCGTGGATGCGGCCGTCGCCGCGGCGCTCGCGCTGGACCAGAGCTACCTCGCCATCCAGGGCCCGCCCGGCTCGGGCAAGACGTACATCGGCGCCCGGATCGCGATCGCCCTCGCGGAGCGTGGCCTGCGCGTGGGGGTCACCGCCAACAGCCACAAGGTGATCGGCCACCTCCTCGAGGAGGTGGAGGGGGTCGCGCGACGCGAGGGGCGGACGGTGCCCCGGATCGGCCAGCGCACGGACCGGGACGGACGCATCACCTTCGCCGGGGCAAGACCGCTCAGCCGGAACGGCGACGCGGCCCGGGCCCTCGAGGAGGGCGAGCTGGACGTCGTCGGCGGCACCCCCTGGACTTGGGCCCGCCCCGAGTTCGCCGGCGCCCTTGACGTCCTGGTCATCGACGAGGCGGGCCAGCTGTCGCTGGCCAACGCGGTCGCCGTGGCGCCGGCGGCGGCGTCGCTGGTCCTGCTCGGCGACCCGCAGCAGCTGGACCAGCCCGTCACGGGCTCGCACCCGCCCGGCGCCGAGCGCTCCGCCCTGGCCCACCTGCTCGACGGCGAGGCCACGATGCCGCCCGAGCGCGGCATCTTCCTCGAGCACACGCGGCGGCTCCACCCGGCCATCTGCTCGTTCACCTCGGACGCGTTCTACGAGGGGCGCCTCTCGCCCATCGCGGGTCTGGACCGCCAGGCCCTGCGGGGACCCGACGGCAGCGATCTCGCGGGCGCCGGC
Organism: Chloroflexota bacterium; assembly: GCA_021812735.1. Next base: position 8,411 of record JAKAMV010000272.1, read on the forward strand.
GTGCGCCTGCTCCTGGTCTCCCACGAGGGGAACGCCAACGCCTCGCCCGAGGAGGCGGCAGCCGTGGCACAGGTCGTGGACGAGCTCCTGTCCCGGCGCTGGACCTGGGTCAGCGAGGAGGCCGCCACGCGGCCGATCGGCCTCGACGACGTGCTCGTCATCACGCCGTACAACGCGCAGGTCGGCCTGCTGGAGGCCTCGCTGCCCGCGGGAGCCCGCGTCGGCACGGTGGACAAGTTCCAGGGGCAGCAGGCGCCCGTGTCCCTCTACTCGATGGCCACCAGCTCCCCCGCCGACGCCCCGCGCGGCATGGAGTTCCTGTACTCGCTCAACCGCCTCAACGTGGCCACTTCGCGCGCGCGCTGCGTGGCGTTGGTGGTCGCGAGCCCGGACCTGCTCCGCGTCCGCGCCCGGACCCCGCGCCAGATGCGCCTGGCCAACGCGCTGGCCCGCTTCGCGGAGCACGCGCTGCCGCCAGGAACCTGAGGCGAGGCGCCGCGGCCCGATGACGGTCCAGCCACGTGGCCGGGAGCGCCGACGCCTCGCAGCGCGCGCGCCGGGACGCGGGACGGAGGCTTACGTGGAGGCGTCCGGTCTCGCGGTCATCCGCGCCTGCGGCTCGGCGGCGGGCGGCAGGACCTCGGCCTCGGGCGGCTCGGCGGCGGTCCGGCCATGGTCGCGACCGCCGAACAGGCGCAGGGAGCGCGCAAACGCGAAGCCCAGCCCGACCGGGATCCAGACGTTGAGGACCCGGTACGCGATGGTCACCACGACGGCCGCCGCGGGTGCCATCCCGAGGCCGACGAACACGAGCGCCATCGCCCCCTCGACGGCACCGATCCCGTCCGGGACGATCGAGACGATGAAGAACACGATGCTCATGCCGAACCCGGCAGCGACGGCGACCGGGTCGAGGGGCTGCCCGAAGGCGAGGAACAGGGCGGCGAGGCCGGCGAGGTTGACCGCGTGGATGGCGATGCCGAAGGCCGTCGCAACCGCGAGCTCGCGGGGATGGCGCGGCGCGGACGCGACCCCGGCCACCAGTTGGTCGGTTGTCCGGGCGCCCCAGTCGGAGGGGATCGCCTCGGGCCGGCCGATGCGGGCGAGCGCCCGGTTGCCCGTCGCGCCGAGGATGCCGAGCAGCGCCGCGAGTCGAGCCGGCCATCGGGCAGCGAGGCCCATGCCCGCGAGCAGCGCGGCGATGAACACGACGAACAGGGCGACCCCCACCAGCGCGAACCCCACCAGCGTGGCGCGCGCGACCAGGGCCACGGCGCCGGCGACCACGAACGGGAGCGCGGTAAGGAGGTCCACGACGAGCACCACGATCATCGCCACGGCCGTCCGCGGGCCCGACTCGCCCCTCGCGGTGGCGTCGTCGATGAACACGGCCGCTGCCGGGGCGGCCGTCAGGGGCAGGACCGTCTTGGCGAAGATCGACGCGAGCAGCACGGGCACCAGTCGCAGAGCGCTGCTGCGGACCTCGACCGCGGCGAGGCCGTAGCGGTACAGGCCGCCGTAGAGGAGGAAGAACGCCGCCTGGAGGATCGCGGCCACGGCGAGCCAGCGCCAGTCGGCACCCGAGACGCTCGCCCCGAGCTCGCCCACGCTGGTGAACTGGCTCACGACGAAGGCCAGCAGGCCGACCGAGAGGAGGGCGAACAGCAGCCGACGCCAGCCCGGCAGGCGCATTGGCCCCGCCGAGCCACGCCTCGAGCCGGCCCGGGCGCGCCCGGCGGAGGGCGGCGGGTCCGGCTGCTCGGGCGTGACCGGGCCGGCCGCGGTCGAAGGGGGCGCCAGGTGCATGGCGCCATCATCGGCCAACCCGGCCGG
>JAKAMV010000273.1 GCA_021812735.1 Chloroflexota bacterium
TCGTGTTGCCACCCGGCGTCCCAGTGACGTCCACGTCGCTCTCGATGTAGCCGCCTCCCCCGCCGCCGCCGGCGGCCGTGCCCGTCGTGGATGCACCGCCGCCACCTCCCCCACCGCCGACCGCGATGACATGCGCCGTATCGCACCCTGCCGGGCGTGTCCAGGTGCCCGAGGCCGCGAAGGTCTGGACATGTGGGTGGAGCGTCGATGAGGCCGGCGTGGGCGTGATCGCGCCCGGTCCGAAGGTCATGGTCTAGGCCCCTTCCAGCACGATCAGCTTCTGGCCGGCCGCGCCGATCGCGTACACGATTGCCGATCCCGCGCCGATCGTGAGCGTCGCGCCGGCCGCGAGCTGGATACCCCCGGTCGAGGCTTCGTCCGCCGTCACGGTCGACCCGCCGACGTAGATCGTTGACGTGTTGTCGGGGGCCGCCTGCAGGGTCAGGCCCCGGCGGTTGGCGAGGATCGCCGCGGGCACCGGGACCGCCGCGCCGGTCATGGTCACGACCGTCGAGAGGAACGAACCTGAGAGCCCGACCGTCTCGACGTTGACGGTCGCGCCGCCACCACTGGCGCCCGCGAACGACTGCGGCGTGGAGAGTGTCGAGGGGACCGCCGTCTGCACGTAGAGAATGGTGGCGGGATAGCTCGTCGCCGTGATCGTCACCGCGTCGATCCCGTCGAGCGGCAGGTTCAGCGTCGCGCCCGCCTGCGTCAGATCGAACGTCTCCGATCCATAGGTCCGATGATGCACCAGGATCGAGACCGTGATCCCGATGTTGAGGTTCACGATCGAGAGGCCGGCCGCGTTGCCGGTCAGGGGAACCTGGAGCTCGTCCTGCAGCACGTAGTTGTCGTATGCAGCCACCCTACGCGCCTCCGACCTTCTGCCCGGTACTCTGGCCCTGGGCGGGCCCGGCCGGACCGCCATCGTACGCCGCCGCCGGCTCGACGCCGCCCGCGATGCCGGTGTGGAGCAGGCTGGTTGCCCAGACCGACCCGGAGCCGTTGGGCTGCCACGGACTCGTCTGGTAGGCGCCCGGCATCAGGCTCGCCGCGTTGCCGCCCATCGGTGGCACGGACTGCGCTGCGATGCCGTAGTGCGGTTCCGGCGTGGGCACCGGGACCAGGGCCCGCGCGGCTGCCGCGCTCGACTGCGCCCCGGTGTTCTGCGCGTAGCCCGCCAGGGCGTCCGGCGTGGTCGGGTAGACCGTGTACGTGCCGCTGGTCGGATCGGGATAGCGCATCGAGCTGTAGCCCGCCGCCGCCGCCGCCAGGGCCGCCGTGTAGAACGGCACGCCGACCGGCACCACGAACTCGCCCGCGCGACCCTGGGCCGGGGAGCTGTCCGCGGGACTGTGCGTATCGGCCGCCTTCGTGGGCGTCGGCGTCACGCCGCCGGGAGTCGGATCGTGCCCGATGTTGTAGCCGTCCACTCGTCACCTTCCTACAGGAGCAGGAGCAGGAGCAGGAGCGCCCCGCCACCCAGGAGCACGATCGAGCTGGACAGCCCGCCCACGCTGGCGCCCTGCAGCAGCCCGCGGGCCGCGTTGCCCACGCCGGACGTGATGCCGGCCAGGGCCGAGCCCGCGCCGTAGCCCACGCCGGGAGAGGCTGCCTGGGCCGCCGCGCCGGCACCGGCTCCCACGCCGGCCGCTGCGTTGCCCACGCCGGCCCCGACCGGCTGGCCCGCCTGTCCGGCCGCGTAGCCGAGCCCGGTCCCCAGGCCGTAGGCCGCGTTGCCCACGCCCTGCGCCACGCCGGGAGCCGCGTAGAGCCCGGCATAGCCGAGCCCGGTGCCGATCGCGCCGACCGACTGACCCACCGCGTAGCCCGCGTACGGGCCGGCCGCCACGACGCCCGGCGTCGCCGCCTGCGCCGCGTTGGCCGCGCCCTGGGCCCCGTAGTAGGCCGCGCCGCCGACCGCCTGTCCGACGCCGGTCCCGGCCGCCGCGACCTGCGGGCCGGCCGTCTGCACGAGGTTGGCCGCGCCCTGCCCGGCGCCCTGGGCCACGCCGCCGACCGCCGTCCCGGCCGCCGTCCCGGTCGCCGGCAGCACCGAGCTGCCCGCACCGCCGACCAGGCCGCCGACGAACTCCTGGGCCGGGTTGACCCACGAGCTGCCGATCGCCTGCCCGAGCGCCGAGCCGGCCGCCGCGGGGGATGGAGCGCCGAGCAGTGCGTTCAGGCCCGTGCTGAACCCGTTATACGCGCCGAGCGCCCACTCCGAGAGCGGACTGTTGGAGTCGAGCAGGCCGGGGATGATCGTCACCGCCGGCGCCTGGTACGGAGCCGGCGTCGATCCCGGCACGTAGGGAGCCGGGTTGATCCCAAGCTGTGCCGCGGAGAGCGGGGACGCCGGCGTTCCCGCCGGCGCCCCGTAGTCGATCAGAGGCACCACGCGCCGCCGATCACGCCCGCTTCTGCGGGACCGTCGAGAGCGTGTAGAGCCGGATGGCCGAATCCGTGGCGAGGTTGACATCCGCCGTCACGGTGGAGTCGACCAGGAACACGGGCACCCGGCAGATGTACTCGCCGGGAAGGTGGCCCGACTGCATCAGCATCGTGTCCTGCTGAATGAAGTCGGCCGGGGGTGCCTGGTTGAGGAAGAACGCCCCGCCCACCGTCAGGGTGAACTGGGAGAGGTGCGTGTCGTCCGCCCCGGTCAGCGAGGCCGCCAGGGTGAAGCACAGGGCCTCCACCTGCTCGCCGTTGGGCAGGTACGCCTGGATCATGTTGTCGCCCTGCGCGTGCGGCACGTTGGTCGCGTTCACACGCACGGTGGGCTGGTCGCTCTGTGTCGAGTAGGACCCGCGCAGGTTCAGGGTCACGGTCGCGGTACCGGCGCTCGTCAGGTTCGCGTTCTGCAGCGCCGACTCGGCCGCAAACGTCACGTTGATCTGGGCCGGCATGTCCTTCGCCGCGAGAGTCGCGGGGAGGAAGCACGACCAGGACGCGGTGCCCGCGCCCGCGCTGTTGGTCGTGATGGTCGGGGGCGCGGTCCGCACGCCGCGCGGCTGCAGGATGTCGTTGATGATGGTCAGGTCGGTGCCGATCAGGTTGAGCGCCAGCTTGCCGAACTGGTCCTGCACCTGGATCACCGCGATCGAGTTGTCGATCGAGTTGCTTGTCTGCGAGGCCGTGGCTCCCGTAAGCGCCACCGTCAGCACGCAATAGACGCCCTGCAGGGGCCCGAGATTGGGCACGATCTGCGAGGGACGCACCTGCTGCGAGCTGGTCAGGATGACGCTGTAGGTCTGGAAGGGGAACGAGATCGTCCGCATGGTCGGGTCCGCCTACAGCGCCGCAGCGCCGGCAGCGATGAAGCCGTAGGCCACGCCGCGGGCCACGTCGCCCGCGTCGCCGCCGCCGTCGAACACCGCCACGACCGCGAGGCCGACGAGGATCGCCATGAACGGCTGCGTCACCGGACCCACGGCCGGGAGCTTGCCGATCAGGCCCTGCTTGATGACCACAAAGGCCGTCACGCCTGCGGCGGCCCCCGTCACGATCTCGGACTGATGGAGTCCGCCGAACTTCACGCGCGTTCCTCCGCCCTCACGTTGGCCCGTCGGGGTGGATTATTCACGCGTTATGCAGTCGCTGTCAAGAGGAAAGGTGCCAGCCGGCGGCCGTCTGTCTGTCTTGGCTGCCGGCCCCGGCCCGCGGGGTGCGCTCCGACAGCCGACCGGGGTCAGAGGCTCGTGTCCGGAGTTTGCGGGCGAGTCCCCGCCGGCTTGGCGGGCCCGGGTCGGACGTAACAGCGTGAGGCGGACTCCCAGGAAAGCGTCCGACCGCCCGACTGTACCTGCGCGCAGGATACTACGGCCGCCCCGTGTGCGCCACCGGCTCGTGCACGTGCCAGGCGCTCCCGCACTCGATCAGCGCCCGCGAGACGCGTTCATCGAGTCCGTGCCAGGAACCGACGAACCGGTCGGGCGACATCGCCTCCCGCGCCCCGCGGCGCAGTCGCACGCAGCCCAGGCCGGAGATCACCGGCAGCATGGCGTCCCGGTAGTCGATCGGGGCCCCCGGTAAGGCAATCCGGGTCACCGGGTCGATCAGGGAGACCGCGCCACCGCGAAGCAAGTAGGGGCCCGTGCAAGCGCCCCAGACACAGCAATCGAAGTCCGCCAGCATTCCCGCCGGCGGCACGATGTCCTGCTCGATGATGACCAGATCGCCCGGATCGTTCCAATGCGCGAGCAGGGCCGCCGCGTAGTCGCCCTCCGCCTCGCAGAGCACGTCGAGCACGGGATACCCGATCCCGCGCAGGTAGGCCCAGGTCGGCGCCTGCTCCGCCTCGCGCGTGCGCGTGTACGGGTGCAGGATCACGCGCGGGCCAGCAGCCGGTCGAATACGGCGCGATCCGGCTCGATCCCGGAATCGACCCAGCCGCGCACGGCCGCCACCACGTCCGCGGCGTCGCTGATCTGCTTGTAGGTGCGGGGCGGGTTGGCCCGCGCCCCGTGCAGGACCAGGCTGATCCCCTGGGCCACCATCGGATCGAGCTGGTCCCCCTTCGCCGCGATGTAGCCGTCGAGCCAGGTGACCAGGCCGAGCAGACGCCCGGTCCGATCCGCGTCGAGCTGGGGAGCCGGCACCAGGTCGGGCGGTGCCACCGTGTTGCACCGCTCGCACAGCCGGACCTCGGCCGGGTGGAGGTTATCGGTCGCGCAGCGACACTGCCACATCAGGGTGCCTCCCATCGCTTGAGCTGGTCGGGAATCGGAACGAGCAGCCGGTACGGCTCGCGCTCGCCCGTCACGTAGAGCAGGAACCGACCCGAGCGGGTCGGGATGGTGGTCGCGATCGCGATGCCCTCGCGATGCACGTCGCGAGCAGAATCCGGGTCGATGGGGCCCACGATCAGGACCGTCGCGTTGTCCCGCAGGATGCCGGGGACCAGGCCGAAGGGCCGCTGCGTCATGGTCCACAGGCCGATCCCGCGCGTGCGCCCGCGAGCACTGATCGCCCGCAGGTGCCGCGGCGTCAGTTGCGAGCTGGCCCCGGTCCCGGTGATCTCGTCAATCCAGAGGATCGTGTCCGGGCGGTACAGGTACACCGCGCGGAACAGCCGATCATGCATGATCGGATCGTCCACGTCGAGATAGTAGGGCCGCACGACCACGCGGTTCCGGGCCCGCGGTCGATCGGGTAGCGGGTTGCGGAACAGGAAGCGCCGACGCCGGTCGAGCTGGTCGCGCCAGGACAGCTCATCGCGCAGGATGCCGTCGAACTCCGCGAGCGCATCCGCGTCGGGGAGCCGGCCGGTCGCGTGGTCGGGGAAGGGAGGGAGCTGGACGGTCCGCGCATCCGGCAGGGTCAGCCGGCCCTTGGAGTCGAGCGCCACCAGGGACGGCGTATCGAGCAGGAGCGAAGCCGTCAGGGTCGACTTCGCGCCGCCGGCCATCGCGATGATCAGCACCTGGTCCTCGCCCCGGATGGTGCCACTGAACGGCCGCAGCGACTCCCAGGTCCGCGGTTCGGCGGTAGTCATGGCTCGTCTCGCAGGGCGGCCAGCGTCGTCGGCTCGCTCATCGCTCGGTCTCCGGCTCGGCGAGGGCACAGCCGGGGATATGCGCCGGATTGCCCGCTGGGTCGTGATGCAGGCAGCGTACCGAGTGCTCGGCCTCCGGCTCGGCGAGGGCAGCACGGGCCGCGTCAAGGCCGATCTGCGCGTGCTCGCGGAGGTGCTCGTCGCGGAGTGACCCGACGAGGATGGAGAACTGCTCCTCCATCGCGTCGAGGTACTGGCGCTCCGGCTGCATCAGGACACGGCGCGACGTTGCCGGGAGCGCCTCCCGCAGCCGCGCCTCGCGTGCCTCGGCGGCGCGGAGGGCGTCGAGCACCTGCCGGGTGTCGCAGGGCCATTCCTGATGCTCCTCGGCACAGAAATAGCGCGGTAGGTCGTTCTTCGCCTGTGATCCTGAACGCGACTCCGCCCTTTCATAGTGCCGCGCCTCGATGGCGTCGATGTCGGTCACGGCTCTTATCCTTCGCCATAGATGCGGTCGATCTGGCTCTCGCGCACCTGGGGTGGCAGGCCGACCGGCTGGCCGCCGTTCTGCTGCAGCCACGCCCGCTGCCGCTCTGCCAGCATGGCCGGTGTCAACGGCACCCACGCGCCATCCTCGGCCGGCTGGCCCACCGGGGCCGGGGCCGGGCCGACATGCCCGTTCCCGCTGAACGGCATGATGACCGGGGGCGATCCGGCGGCCGGCGGGGGGGCCGCCTCCCCCGCCGCCGCCATGACCTCGGCCGCGAACGGCACCGTCTCGGGTGCCGGGCCCGACGCGACCGGGGCCGGTGTGGTCAGGCCCTTGCGCTTGCGCTCGTACGCCTGGGCATGGACACGCCCCTTGCCGAGCAGGATGATGACCAACGCCAGGGCCAGCTTGAATCGGGAGACATCGCCATGAAACCGGCGCATCACCGCGTCGACGGTCGGATCGTAGAGCAGCCGGGCGAGGGACATCGCCTCGATCCGGGTGAGATGGCCCGCCTCGCCGGCGCCGTCCCAATCGGACAGGACCTCCGCGAGCGTCTGCAGAATGTCGGCCAGGGTGTCGCGGGTCAGCGCATCCTCGACGGTCGCCCGCGCGACGATCGTCCCGGTGCCCTCGTCGGGCCGGCGCTGCGCCTGTACCACGCGCGGTTGGGCTGGTCGCTCTGGCGCTGGTACGCCGGCGTCGTCGGGTGGCGGGCCGCCGGCCGCCTCGCCCTGGTCGCCCTCTGGCGCAGCGTCTGCGCCCTGGGTGGCAGCCTTCGCCCGTAGCCGGCGCAGCTCTTTGGAGTCGACGTGCCGCTCGTTGCCCGCCGGGTCGACCACCCACAGCTTCCGACCGCGCCACTCGGTCCGGTAGCCCGGATGCACCGCCTGCCGGTGTGCATTACGGTCCTCGGGGGAGGGGAGCACCACGCCGCAGATGTGACACAGGGCCGTCCGTCGAGACATCGCCCCGGAGCATAGAGAGGCCCCGGCCGGTATGTCAAGCCGACCGGGGCCCGTGTCAGTACGTGGTCAGTCCTCGCGCACCGCCTCTGCCGCCTCTGGCGTCAGCTCGCGCCAGTGAGCCGAGCCCTCGGCCGAGCGCCAGGCCGTGAAATGCTCGCGCAGGTGCCGAGCGTCGAGCGCCGCCAGCGTCGCATCCGCCAGCGCCTCCGAGTCCGGCACGTTATGCGCCACGACCAGGTGCCGGCGCAGGTAGCCGGTCTGGTAGTCGACCAGGGAGCCGCCGCGGGTCACGACTGCGCGATCTGGCCGATCCCGTACGGGTCGGTCCGCTCGGCGTCCGCGCGAGCCTGCAGCGCGAGCTTGTCGGTCATCGCCTGCGCGATCTCGTCGGCCGTGGCATCGCGGAAGCCGAGGGGAGCCGATCCGCCGGCGCGAGCCTTGCCGACCTCGCAGAACACCACCGGGTCGATCGTCTGGCCCTCCGCGAGCGCCTTCGCGACCGCCTCGAACATGCCGTGCCGAGTCGGATTGTCGGTCAGGGTGATCGTCCACTCGCGCCCGCCCGCCACGTCGACCACGCCCACGTCCCACTCGGCCTTGCCCATGTAGCCGTTCGGGCGGTACTCGATGTACGGGATGGTGAACACCGTGCCGAGCGCCGCCTGCTTCTCGTCGTGCTTCAGGTACTGGCCGGTCCACTCGCGCGGTGCCGGGGCCGGTGCGATCTCCGAGAACTTGCCCACGATAGAACCCTCCGTGATCGCGGGTCGGACCACCCGACCGGCGCGACCACGGACTGTATACGGCAGCAGTACGTACTGTGTCAAGTCCGCTGTTCGTACGGGATGCCCGGCAGGGTGGTCTTGGTCCGCGAGCGCAGGTGCCGGGCCGCCGGAATGACCGCATCCTGCAGCCGTTCCAGCTTCCAGCCGCCCGCGAGCTTCGATAGGCGCTCGGTCGGCCGCGTGGTCACGTACAACGCGTCGTAGTTGCTCGCGACCAGCGTCCCGTCCGCCGCGTAGCGGGCCGCCGTCCGGTACAGCGCCAGCCGGACCGACATCTGCACGTAGCTGCCCCAGTGAGGGAGTGCCGTCGCGCTCTCGCGCTCGTCTCGATGCACCCACAGGGCCAGCACGCCCAGCTCGGGGTCCGTTACGCGCCGATCGTCCGGCCCTTCGCGAGCCCGCACGATACGGTAGGTCGACGGGTCCGCCGACCAGCGGCCGATGCCCGCCACGGTGGCGAGCTTCACGAGCTGCCCGGCAGGCTTGGGCAGGCTGCGCCGGGCCCGGTGCATCCGGCGGGCCCAGGACGAGAGGGGCGACGCCTCCGGCACGATGCCCGCCCGCGTCGAGCGTGCGCCCTGCGCCCACCGCCGCCAGTACCACCCGTGCCGCGGCAGGACCGTCACCTGCCGCACGGGACCGCGCCGGCAGGCCCGCAGCGCCGCCACTTCCTCGGCCCACAGCCAGCCCCGGTACCGGCCGGGCCGCGAGGGGATCAGGTTCGGCTCGCCGGGCCCCACTTTCAGTACCACCGGGCCCAGCGTGAGCGGTTCGTGGATGATGATGTCGCACAGGTAGTAGCCGGTCACGGCGCCCCACTCGGGGCCCGGTTCCAGCACGCTACCGTCCCACCAGGTTGCCGAGCCGCCCGGCAGGGGGGCCGCCGCCGCCGCCGCATAGGCGTCGTTGATGTCGAGCTCCCACAGGACCGGGTACAGCCTGCCCGGCTGCAGCGTGTCGACCCGGCCGCCCACCAGGTTGTCGCGCAGGGTCGACGCGCAGGCATAGCCGGGCCCGTACACGCGCTCGCCCGACCAGGCCGCCGCCATCGAAGCCACGCCGGCCCCGGAGGCCGTGGTCGGATTACCGCGGACGTGGATCGCCGCCGACATCGCCCGGATGTCCGCGAGCAGGGAGGCGTCCGCCCGCCGGGACCACGCCTGCAGGCTCGCGTAGACGTGCCGCACGTAACGGCCCCGCCGGACCGCGATGCCGACCCAGGAACCGTCCGAGCGTGTGGTGATGGTCGCGTCGGGGTCCTCAATCGCGTCCCATAGGGGCGGGTCCGAGAGCCGGTCGACGTAGAGCACCAGGTCACGGCTGAACAAGGCATCCGCGACGGCCGCCCAGGTACGGGTCGGGATCAGCTCGCCCTGCTCCGTGGTGATCCGCCGATCGCGCAGCGTCGCCAGGGTCCGCGTGCCGCGCTGCCGGTTCAGCCACAGGGGAGGGAACGCGGGAGGCATCAGGGCATGACACGGGCGACGATCGCCGGGTCAATCGCCGGCCGCTCATCGGCCGGCCGAAGGGCCGCGCGAGGGGAGGAAGACCAGGCCCGCAGCTCGCGCCGACAGTCCCGGCAGAGCGTGTAGGCCACGGACCAGTCGGCCCGGTGAACGGGATAGATCGCCTCGCGTTCGTGGCACCGATCGCACAGGCCCCAGTCCGATTTCATGCCGGCACAGACAATTCGATCTGGTCGATTGTTTCCATCTCAGGCAGGCCCGGCACGTCCGAGACGATCTGCTCGATGGATTCGCCGCGCCCCAGGTGGTAGCGCAGAACGGCAGTCGGTAGGACCGCCGAACCCGCCCAGATCGCACGACGGGGGGCCTGTTTCACCGGCTGCGCGGCCCGGATACGGGCCCGGATGCGAGGGGAGACGCCCTGCAGCGGCTGGCCCGCCTTCACGATGCCGTGGACCGCGACCAGGACGTTCGGCTGGCCCGGAAAGGCTTTGTCGAACGCTCGCAGGGCCCGACGCGCCGCGTCGCCCGGCAGCGGGTCCTCGCGACCCGGACGGCCCGCCAGGATGTCCGGCCGGCGGTACTTGTTACGGCCCTTCGCGGGGGGGGAGACTCGCGCCACGGGCTCCCAGTAGGGATGGCCTCGCGCCTCCGAGCGTGATCGCCCGGCCGCCATACCACGGCCGATCCTCGCCTGGTACTCGCCGGTCGCCCGTTGCCCGGTCTGCTTCGCGTAGGCTCGCGCCTCGGCGCGGGTGCGAAAGGATCGGGCGCCGACAGACCAGGCCACGGCAGACCCCCGGAAACGGGGCCCGAGGGGGCGGCACCGCCAAACATTCACGGCGCCCGATCCCCCTCGGCGCCGAGTACGCTATCGCCGGCCGCCGATTCGCGCAACACACAAGATGTTGTGGTATCAGGCCCAACGACACCACAAGATGTGGTGTTGTGCCGGGCTGGTACACTCAGGGAGTCGCCACAGGGCCGGGCAGGCAACGGTGTCTCAGTACCACACCCGAGCAGCCCGGCGCC
>JAKAMV010000274.1 GCA_021812735.1 Chloroflexota bacterium
TCGTCGGCCCGCTGTCAAGTTACGTCACCGGCCAGGACATCTGTGTCGATGGCGGCTTCTCGAAATCCATCCTCAGCCACATTCCCGGCCGACCCAGCTCGAAATCCTGACGCCGGCTTCGGATCGACGACGGGGTCACAGATCGATCATCTCGGTCGAGTCCGTCACGGCCTATTCCTCTAGGCCGGGCCGATCCGGGGCGGCATCCGGACCCTCGTGATCCGAAATGACGCCGGACAAGCAAGTGCTTACAGATCTGAGGATCGACCAGGGCAACACGTACACAACACCAGTTGACACCTGCATTGCTCACGTCCTGACCGCGGAACCACTAAGTGGTCGCCGTCCGCCCGGCCCGCCAGTCGAGCGCGAACATCCCGAAGCCGACGGTCGCGACCGCCGCAGCGACCGCCAGCCCGGGCCGCACGCCGACCGTGACCGCCAGCAGCCCGCCCACGCTCGGCGCGATGATCAGGCCGAGGTTCTGGAGCGTCTGGTCCACGGAGCTGAACGTCACGCCGTGCTCGCGCGGGACCCGCTTCATCAGCTCGTTGAACAGGCCGAGCTGCGTGCCCGCCGTGGCGAGGCCGCCCAGCAGCGCCAGCGCCGCCACCATGGGCAGGTCGTGGAGCAGCGCCATGCCGGCGGGGGCCAGGGCGGCCGCGAGCATCGAGGGCAGCAGCACGGTGGCGCCGCCCCGCCGCCGCGAGGCCCGGCGCGCGACCAGGTAGCCGGCGACCCCGCCGACGCTCTGGGCCGCGCCGATGATGCCGATCCACGAGTTCGGGGCCGCGATCTCGTTCACGTAGAGCAGCGGCAGGAGCGGCGTCGCGATCCCGATGCCCGCCGTGAACACGAAGGCGCGGAGCTCGTAGTCGAGGAACGTGGCGCGGCCGCGGATCAGGCGGACGAACCCCCCGACCCGGGCGCCCATCGCGACCCGCGGCCCGTCTCGGGCCATCGCCTGGTTCGGGATCGCGATCCGGCGCGAGACGCCGAAGCTGGCCGCGCCCGCGAGGGCGCAGCCGGCCAGCAGCAGCCCGAAGTTGGCGGGGAAGGGGAGGAGGCCCAGCGCCTGGCCGGCCCCGACCACCCCGAGCGTCGTGGCCGCCCCGGCGATCGCCCAGCGGCGCCCCAGGAGGTCGAAGCGCCCGCGGGGCCCGGCGGCGCCGTCCATCACGATCGGGAAGGCCACGAGCGCCGCCGTCGAGGGCAGCGAGGCCGCCGCCCAGACGACGAGGACCGCCGGCACCGCCGCCGACGCCGGGAGGAGCATGGCGGCGAGGGCCATCACCCCGTACCCGAGCCAGGCGACCAGCCGGAGCCGGCTGTACCAGGGCACGATGTTCCGCCGGCGCTGGAGCCACCGCCCGGCGGGGATCGCGAGCAGGAACGCCGTGAGCGCGGGCAGCGACGTCAGGAGCCCGACCTCGGTCCCCGAGGCGCCCAGGCGCACGAGGAGCACCGGCAGGAACGTCCCGGCCACCGTGACCAGCCCGACGAACGCCGAGTCGACCTGCACGAGGGTGTAGTTGCGCGCCCGCTCCTCGTCGAGCTCAATCCGCGGGCGCTCCATGGAGCCGAGTCTAGGGTGACCGCGCGCCGCCCGCTCGGCGCCTCCCCGTCACGAGCAGCCGAGGCCGCCTCCAGTCGCACGCCGGGATCGAGTCCCGGCTCCCGCCCGACCAGTGGCGTGACTCGGTCCCTGACGGACTCAGCCCTCGAGACGGGCTAGCCCCGGGACGCCGTGTGAACCTTTCGCTGGGTCGTTTCACCGGGGTTCCGCAGCTGAAGGCCTCAATCGGCATGCGGAACGGGCCTGCTGAGCACGAAATGGGTCCCGGAATGGGTCTGTGCTCGCGATCCGGCTAGATACACGGCTGCGCTTGGATTACGCGCACAGATAGATATGGTCTGGTACGCTGCGCAGCATGTACCTGCGGACCACGCGGCGGCGCAACAGCGACGGCTCCGAAGTCAGGTACCTGTCCCTCGCCCACAACGAGTGGGACGCCACCGCGGGCCGCTCGAAGGTCCGGATCCTGTTCAACTTCGGGCGCGAGGACGAGCTCGATCCCGCTGCGATCCGGCGGCTGATCGGGTCGCTCTCGCGGGCGCTGCCGGCGGACGAGGCCCTCGCCGCCGCGGCACCGGCGGAGCTGCAGTTCTGTGAGTCCCGGCCCCTGGGCGGCGCCTGGCTCCTCGAGGGGCTGTGGTCGAGGCTCGGGATCGGCGAGATCCTGGCCCGCCTGCTGCGCGGCCGGCGTCTGGATCCTGCGGCCGAACGGGCCCTGTTCGCGATGGTCGCGAACCGGGCGCTGGCTCCTTCCTCCAAGCTGTCGTGTGCCGCCTGGGTGAGCGAGCGGGTCGCCATGCCCGGACTCGAGTCGCTCTCCGACGACCAGTGCTATCGGGCGATGGACTGGCTGCTCGAGATCGAGGCCGAGCTCGCCGAGCAGGTGTACTGGGCGACCGCGAACCTGCTCAACCTCGAGGTCGACCTGCTGTTCTTCGACACCACCAGCACCTACTTCGAGACCGAGGCGGCCGATCCGCCCTCAGACGGTGCCCCGGCGGGCTTCCGCGCGTACAACGGCCACTCCAAGGATCACCGCCCGGACCTGCCCCAGGTGGTCATCGGGTTGGCGGTGACCCGGACCGGGATCCCGATCCGGGTCTGGACGTTCCCCGGCAACGCCAGCGACCAGGTGCTCATCCGGCAGGTCAAGGACGACCTCCTCGCCTGGAAGCTCGGACGCGTGGTGTGGGTCACCGACCGGGGCTTCAACTCCGCCGAGAACCGCCGCTATCTCCAGCGCGCCGGCGGCCACTACATCACCGGCGAGAAGCTGCGGGGCGACTCGGTCGAAGCGAAGGCCGCCCTCGCCCGGCAGGGCCGCTACCACGTCGTCGCCGGGAACCTCGAGGTCAAGGAGGTCGTCCTCGACGAGGGGACCATGCGGGACCGCTTCATCGTCTGCCGCAACCCGGCCGAGGCGACCCGGGACGCCGCGATCCGCGAGCGCCTGGTCACCGGGCTCGAGACGGCCATCACGGGCAGCGACGAGCTTGCCCCGGCCGCGCGCGAGAAGCTCGCCTCGGACCTCCGGGCCAAGCCCACCAACCGGCGCTTCCTGCGGATCACCACGGCAGGGCTGCTGCGGATCGACCGGGCGGCGGTGGCGGCCGACGCGAAGCTCGACGGCAAGTTCCTCCTGCGGACCAGCGACCCGACGCTCTCGGCCGAAGACGTCGCGACCGGGTACAAGCAGCTCCTCGAGGTCGAGCGGGGATGGCGGGACATGAAGACGACGCTCGACCTGCGTCCAGCCCACCACCGCAAGGAGCAGCGCATCCGCGCCCACGTCCTGCTCTGCTGGCTCGCCCTGCTCCTCATCCGCCTCGCCGAGCAGGCCACCGGCGACACCTGGCGCAATCTCCGCTTCGAGCTCGACAAGCTCCACCTCGGGCGCTTCGTCGGACCCGCCGGCGAGGTCGCCCAGCGGACCGAGATCACCCCGCGTCAGGCAGCGATCTTCAAGGCTGCCGGGGTCCCTGAGCCGCCGCGCTACGTCCGGGTGGCCACGCCGCAGTCCGCATCGGCCACCATCACCGGCTGACCCATCCCGTCCGCACCCGCCGAACGTGGCCTAGGTATACGTTCGTGCTCCAGCTGCGGAACCCCGGTTTCAGCGCGTCCCCCAGGCCCTCCCCGAACGGCAGCTGGCGGGTGGGAAGGTGGTCGCATGAGCGACCAGCTCCTGGATCTCCTTCGCGCGATGCTCGGCCCCGACGAAGACTCCGGTAGGGACAGCACAAGGCGGTCGAGGCTGTCCTCCAACGACGTCCACGGCCAGCCTACGTGCCGGTTGCCGGTGCCGCTCCGGCCCGGGCCTCCATCCCGCGGTTCAGGGCGGCCACCATCTCGTCGAGGGGGGCCGGCGCGCCGAACCACAGCTCGAACGCGCGAGCGCCCTGGTGCACCACCATCGGCTCGCCGTTCGCCGTCGCGGCGGCGCCGGCGGCGTGCGCGTCGCTCAGGAGCCGCGTGTTCCGCGGGCTGTAGACGACGTCGAACACGCGGATGCCCGCCGGCAGCAGGGTTGCCGGGACCGGCGACTCGTCGGAGTTCAGGCCGGCCGAGCTCGCGTTCAGGAGGAGGTCGGCGCGCGCCAGCTCCTCGCCGAGCGACCCGTCGTCGAGTGGCCGGGCGGCGAGACGCGTGGCCGCGGAGACCGCCGAGAGGTCGCCGACGAGGCGCTCGGCCCGCTCGACGTGACGGTTGTACACGATGACCTGCCCGAAGCCGGACCGGATCAGCGCGTAAGTCGCCGACCGGCCCGTGCCCCCGGCGCCGATGACGACTGCCGTCGCCGCGCTCCTCTCGCGCCCCTCCATGAGGATCTCGACCGTGCGGCGCACGCCGTACGCGTCGGTGTTGTGGCCGACGAGTCCGGCCCCCTCGCGGGTCACCGTGTTCACCGCGCGGATGATCGCCGCATCCTCATCGAGGCCGTCGAGCAGGCGAACGACCACCTCCTTGTACGGCATCGTGACATTGCACCCGGCAAACTCGCCCTCACGGACCCGATCGAGGGCGCGCGGGAGATCCTCGGGCGGAATGTCGTGGAGCTCGTATCGCCCGTCGATGCCGGCGGCCGACATGGCCGCCTCCTGCATGGCCGGCGAGAGCGACTGGTGGAGGGGGTGTCCGAAGAGGGCGATCCGGATGCTCACGCTATCAGCTCCAATGCTCGTCCCAAACATGATGATTCCCACTCGGCCGCGTCGAGCCGCGTCGCTGCCCGGCTCCGCTGGCAGGTCGCGGCTGCCTGATGCCCCTCGAACCATCCCCTGCTGTCAGTCGAAACCGTCGTCGCAGGCATGCTGCCCACGGTCTCACCGTTCCCGCGACGAGGGGTTCCCCCCGGCTTCCGCAGGCTCGATCGGCGGTCCGTCATACGAAACGAGGGTCGGCTGGATAAGCCGCATCGGCCGTTGCCGCAGCGACTCCTCGACGATATGCGCGGACAGCCCCGCCGTCCGGGACAAGGCGAAGGCGAAGTCGCCGTAGGCGGGGTCCACGTGGAGCGCCGTGAGCGCCGCCGCGAGGGCACCGTCGATGTTGACCGCGATGGGTCGCCCGGCATGTCCGCCGACCGCGGCGGCGAGTGCGCGAACGCGCTCCACCGGCGTCCGCGATCGTCCCTGCTTGATCACCATCCCGAGCAGGCGCTCGGCTCGTCGGTCGACCGAGTGCCACCGGTGCCCGACGCCCGGTATGCGGCGTCCGGCAGCGCGCTCGCGATCGAACACGAGTCGCCCCCACTCACCGGCGTCGGCCACTTCCGGGAGTGCCTCGAGCAGACGCATCGCGCTGGTTACGGCAGCGCCGTGCAGCGGCCCGAAGGCCGTGATCCCGGCCGCCAGGCTCGTCATGACGGGCGCGCCGGTCGACGTGACGGTCCGGGCGACGAGGGCGGACGGGGCAAGCGGCCCGTGGTCCACGGCGGCCACGAGACAGCCGTCGAACAGGGCCGCGTCGTCGGCCGACGGCTCCCTTCCCGTCCAGAGCCGCAGCACCATTCCGGCGTACGTCTCGCGCCCGATTGCCTCATCGATGGCCAGACCGCGGACGTAGATCCGCTCCTCGTCAGTCGCCGTGATCGCCGACTGCCACGCCTCTGCCTCGGCGGCGCGTCCGGCCGCGCGCCCCTCGTGGATGGATCTCATGGCCGTCCTCCAAACACCACGAAGTGCTCCTCGGTGAGTTCGCGGAGCGTCGATCTGGGGTCCTCGCGGCCGACGCCCGAGTTCTTCACCCCGCCGTAGACGAACGAATCGAGCCGGAAGTTGGACGATCGGTTGATGAGGATCGAGCCGGCTTCCAGCTCCGCGGCCGCACGCAGTGCCCGGTCCAGCGAGGCGGTGAAGACGCCGAACTGCAGCCCGTACGTCGTCTGGTTCGCGATCGCATAGGCGTCGCGGTCGCGCTCATAGGTCAGGACCACCGCCACGGGTCCGAAGATCTCCTCGTCGACCACGCGCATGCCCGGGCGCGTCCGGGTCAGCAGGGTCGGGCGCAGCGTCGCGCCCGACCTCGTCCCTCCCGCCACCGTCTGGGCGCCGGCCTCGACGGCGTCTTCGACCCACGCGCAGACGCGAGCCGCCTCCTGCTCGGAAACCATCGAGCCGATGTCCGTGTCGGGATCGAAGGGATCGCCCACCCGGAGCGCGCCCACCTGCTTGGCGAGGAGGGCGACCAGTTCGCCGGCAACGGCATGGGGCGCGATGATCCGCTGTACCGAATTGCAGCTCTGGCCGCTGTTCGAGTAGGCGCCCTTCACGCAGGCCACGGCCGCCGAGCCGAGATCGGCATCGTCGAAGACGATGTTCGCGCTGTTGCCGCCGAGCTCGAGGACGAGTTTCTTCATCGGCGCCGCGTGCCAGATCGCCTCCGCGGCCGCGCGACCGCCGGTGAACGTGACCGCGGCAACCCGGGGATGCGAGACGAGGGCGAGCGCGACCGGCGAAGGGCCGATGAGTAGTCCCACTGCTTCCGGCGGGGCTCCGGCCTCGAGGGCGAGCTCGATGAGCTGTGCGGCAGTGACAGGAGCAGCCGAGGCCGGCTTGACGACGACCGCATTGCCCCCGACGAGGGCCGGACCGAGCTTGTGCGCCAGCAGGTTCAGCGGTGCGTTGAACGGCGTGATCGCCGCCACGACGCCGACCGGCCGGCGGTGCGTATATGCCCACAGCCCCTCCCCGGCGGGCGTCGTGTCCGTGAGGATCTGCTCGCCGGCCAGGAGCTCCGCGGCCCGGGCCGAGACGCGCAGGGTATCGGCCGCCCGCACTGTCTCGCGCGTCGTCTCCCGGAGCGGCTTGCCCGTCTGCCACGTCATCGTGAGGGCGAGCCGCTTGGCGTCGCGTTCGACCAGGGCGGCGAGCCGCTCCACGATTGCCACCCGGGCGTGGACGGGCATGGCGGCCATCGCGGTCGCGCCTGCCGCCGCGGACGCGACTGCGGGCTCGACGTCTGCGACCGGCGAATCGCGTACCGGGCCCACGAGCGATGCGTCGAAGGGGGCCCGCTGGGGACGCTCGGCGCCTGCGTCCAGGATCCTGCCTGCGACGCGAGAACGGCCGAGCCGGGCCGCCTCGGCGGGGCCGACCGATCGGTTGGCGGGGTCGATCATTCGGCCGCCATCTGGTAGATCCGCTCGATGTCCCACGCGCCGGGCGTGGGCACGGGCGTGTTCTGCATCGGCACGTCGATCACGGCCGGGCGGCCGCCACCGATTGCGGCCTCGAGCGCTGGGGCCAGCTCCTCCGCCCGCTCGATCCGGACCCCCACGGCGCCGCAGGCCCGCGCCCACGCCGCGAAGTCCGGCGAGTAGGCGTCGCCTTCGCGCCGGAACTCCGTCCCGTAGTCCGTCCCGTAGTGTTTGCGCTCGAGCCCGGCGATCGTGCCGAACGCCGCGTTGTTCATGACGACCCAGATCGGGGCCACGCCCATCTCGACCGCGGTCGGGACCACGCTGGGATTGGAGCCGAACGCGCCGTCGCCGACGAGCGCGATGACGGGCCGGCCTTCCGTGGCGGCGGCCACTCCGAGCGCCGCTGCGGGGCCAAAGCCCATCGTCGAGAAGCCTCCCGGCGTCAGGAACGAGGATGGGTCGTCGATGGGGTACTGCTGGGCGACGCCATTCTTGTTCCAGCCGACGTCCGTGACGAGGATGGCGCGGGGAGCGACGCGGCGGACGTCGGCGAGGATCCGCTCGGGCAGCAGCGGATACGCGCCCGACGAGGCGTTGCCTGCCGAGGCCTGCAGAAACTCCCGGCGCTCGCGCTGGATCTCCGCCCAGTCGAATCGTCGACGGGCGGGCTGCAGCCGGGCCGCCGCTGCCGCAATCGCGCCGAGCGCGGCCCGGGCGTCGCTGACGGCGGCGATCGACGCAGGGTAGTTGCGGCCGGGTTCCGACGGGTCGATATCGATGTGGATCAGGCGCGCCGGAGGGATCCTGAACGTGATACCGGGCTCCCAGCTGCTCGCGTCCGTCTCGGGGAATCGCGTTCCCACCGCAAGGATCACGTCCGCCTCGGTCGCCATCCGGTTGGCCAGCGGGCTCCCCCAGAACCCGATCATGCCGATGAGGTGCTCATGGTCCGGCGGCAGGACCCCGGATCCCATCAGTGTGTGCGCCACGGGCAGGTCGAGCGCCTCCCCCACGCGGCGGACTTCGTGGGTGGCGTTGCGCGTGCCCCCGCCGGCGACGAAGAGCGGACGCTCGGCCTGCGTCACCGCAAGCGCGATGGTGTCCGCGAGTTCGTCGCTGAGAGTCGGCGGTTCGATCGGCGATGCGGGCCAGACGTCGGCCTGCATCGGCTCCGCCAGCACGTCCATCGGGATCGAGACCAGGACGGGCCCCGGCCTGCCGGCGAGCATCGTGTCCCACGCGCGCGCGAGCATCCGCGGAAGCTGGTCCGCTCGCGTGACGCGC
The DNA here is from genome assembly GCA_021812735.1 of Chloroflexota bacterium. The sequence goes on from JAKAMV010000274.1 coordinate 8,502, forward strand.
CACGCGCGCTTCACGAATGGCTCGTAGACGCTCTTCTGGTCGGCGTCGCGCCGCAGGTTCATCTCCTGGTGGGGGCCGCGGCCCTCGAGATAGCTCGGCACGTCGCCCGCGATGACGAGCAACGGCACGGAGTCGAACGCGGCCGTTGCGACCGCTGTCGCCGCGTTCGTGAGCCCCGGCCCGACGTGGGTGAGCAGCACCGAGGGCCGGCCGCTTGACCGCGCGTAGCCATCGGCGGCATGGCCCGCCACCTGCTCGTGCCGCGCAGTCACGAAACGCGGCCGGCCACGACGCTCGAGCGCGGCGAGCAGCGAGATGTTCGTATGCCCGCATAGCCCGAAGACCAGGTCCACGCCCCGGTCATCGAGGAACGCTGCCACGTGGTCGGCCACGGTTCGGGTCATTTCGTCCTCTCCACTTCCCGTTCGATCTCGGCGAGCACGTCGGCCGTGTCCTGGCCGACGTCCCTTCCGAGGGTGGGGGTCCAGGATGGCATCCGCGAAAGCTTCGGCACGATACCCGGCGTCAGGACGGGCCGCTCCAGCCGCTCGTCCTCGACCGGGGCGAGCATGCCCCGGGCCTGGAACTGCGGCTCGCCCACGATGTCCGCGATGCTGTTGATGCGCCCGACGGGGAGGCGGGCCTCGCGCAGGATCGCGAGGACCTCTGCGGACGACCTGCCGAGCGTCCACGCCTCGATCGCCGCGTCCAGTTCGTCCGCGCGGCGGACCCGCCCCGGATTCCGCTGCAGTTGCGGATCGTCCCGCAGGTCGGGGCGGCCGATGACGGCGGCGAGCTTCCTGAACAGCTGCGTGCTGTTGGCTCCGACGACGACATACACGTCGTCCGCGCACCGGTACATGTTCGTCGGAGCGGAGTTGTGGGCGATGTTCCCGGTCCGCTCACGCACGGCCCCGTGATAGCTGTACTCGGGGAGGACCCCCTCGAGCAGGCTGAACACGCTCTCGGCGAGTGCGACGTCGACGACCTGGCCGAGACCGGTCTGTTGGCGCGCCCCGAGCGCGAGGAGGGTGCCGATCACGGCGTAGAGGGCAGCGATGGAATCGCCGAGGCTCAGGCCCACGCGCGCCGGTGGCCGGTCGGGCTCCCCCGTCAGGTATCGCATGCCACCGACCGCCTCGCCGATCGTTCCGAAGCACGCCTGATCCGCCAGCGGGCCTGTCTGCCCGAATCCGGAGATGCGGACCATGACGAGCCCGGGATTGATCTCGTGCAGACGCTCTGGCCCCAGGCCCCAGCCTTCGAGGCGACCCGGCCGGAAGTTCTCGATGAGCACATCAGCGCCGGCGGCGAGCCTGCGCACGGCCTCCTGCGCGCGAGGCTCATGCAGGTCGAGGGCGACAGAACGCTTGCCGCGGCCCTGCACGAGCGACCACAGACTGCCATGGCCGTCGACTGGCCGGCCCCACTCCCGCAGCGGATCGCCGTGGCCGGGCTGCTCGATCTTGATCACGTCAGCGCCATAGTCGGCGAGCAGGCGACCGGCAAACGGTCCCGCGATGAGCGTCCCCAGCTCGAGCACGCGCACGCCGTGGAGCGGTGGCCTCGAATCCCGGCTCTCGCTGCTGCTTCTTGTCGTCGCCATGTGGTTCCCGTATAGTGGAACGTACTTCGGATAAGCGGAACGATAGACGTGGCTGGAAGACGCTGTCAAGAGAGGGAGCAGGAGGTTTGCCATGTCGGTCCTGGAGCGTGCGACGCGCATCCTT
>JAKAMV010000275.1 GCA_021812735.1 Chloroflexota bacterium
ACTGCCTCAACCGGAGCTGCCGCTACGACGAGGCGACCCATGTCGCCAACCGCACCCGCGCGCTCCAGCGAGCCGCGTGAAACGGGGGTTGACAAAGGGTGTCTCACAGCTCCCTCCCGGCGATCAGCGTCCACGAGGCGACCATGGCGCGCACCGGCGGTCGGTCGGCCTGGCTCCGGAGCCGCCGCCTCGGCGATGTCGAGGTGTGGAGCAGTGCGCGCGCATCCGCAGGTAGCATGGGGAAGGGGTGTTGATCAGCGCGCTGACGCGCCACTACTGTTCGGCACGAAGGCCCTCCCCGTCGCTGCAGACGTGCGCCCACGTCGCTGGGCTCCGGCAGCCTGGGTACGTCACCGAATATCCGGGCCAGATCACTGAGCCTCGCTGCGCCTCAACGAAGTCGGGGCCGCGACCCGCTCGCTGCATCTTCTCGGACGCCTATCTTGGTGATCCAACTGATCTCGCGAGCCAAGCGCTCCCCGCAGGCGATGAGCGGCGCGCCACCCGCCGCGATCGCGGCAAGGACGGGCAGCGGTGGGTCGGAGGCTGGGATCGCGCGGGCGCCGACGGCCGCGAGCACCTCGATCCCCTCGGGCGTCACGCTGCCGCCCACAGCGATGCACGGGACGCTGGCCACAAGCGCGCGTCTCGCCACGCCGAGGGCCGTCTTGCCGAACGCGGTCTGCGCGTCGATCCGCCCCTCTCCCGTGAGGACGAGGTCAGCGTCCGCGAGGGCCGCGTCGAACCCGACCGCCTCCATGACAAGGTCGACGCCGGGGCGAAGCTCCAGCGAGGCGAGCCGGTCGGCGAGGCACAGCAGGCCGAACCCCACACCGCCTGCCGCCCCACTGCCGGGGGTCAGACGCTCGTGCCGGCCGGTGGCAGCCTCGAGCGCGTCCGCCCAGCGGCTGAGGCGAGCGTGCAGTGCCTCGACGTCCGCGGGAGAGGAGCCCTTCTGCGGGCCGTACACCGCGGCCGCCCCGTTGGGCCCGAGCAAAGGGTTAGTCACATCACAGGCGACTCGGAGATGCAGTTCCGCCAGCCGCGGGTCCAGGCCGGTCAGGTCCACCGCGCCGAGTCCTTCGCCTATGGTCGCGCCCAACGCCGCAAGCAGCCCGGCGCCGCCGTCGGCGGTGGCGCTCCCGCCGATCCCCAGGATCACGTCACGGATCCCCGCGTCGAGCGCCGCGCGTAGCAGGTCGCCGGTGCCCGCGCTCGTCGCCCGGGCGACATCGCGCTCGTCCTCGGCCACACGCGAGAGACCCGACGCGGTCGCCATTTCGACCACCGCGGCAGCACCGTCCTCGAGGACGAGCCACGACGCGCGGATGGCCCGGCCCAGCGGGTCACGGACCTCGACCTCGACGCGCCGCCAGCAACCGCCAGCCGCCTCGATCGCCATCAGCGTCCCCTCGCCGCCGTCGGCCAGCGGCGCCAGGCGGATCTCGTCGTCCGGCCGCGCGTGCCGCCAGCCCTCGGCTAGGACCCGAGCAACCTCGACGCTCGTGAGCGTGCCCTTGTACGAGTCCGGGGCGATGAGGATGCGCACAGCACGTCCGCCTATTTGCGACGGACTACAGAAGGGACCGGGTCTGCGACATGTACCTGATACTAGCGACAGGTTGACCGGTATGCCACCCATCTACTGGACGGCGCCGGCGCGGACCCGACACCCCGAGTTGGGCCAAGTTGGGCAAGCAGCAGTAGAGGTGGACGGCGCTTCAGGTACCGCCGCCCGCCGATCCGGGTCGCTGGCGGTGAGGGCGGTCAGCTGCCCGCGACCGCCGCCTCCTTCTCGGGCTTCTTCGCGTTGGCCTCGGGCGGCGGCGGCCAGTCGCCCCGCAACCACGAGTCGATCGCGGCCGCGGACCGCTTGCCGTCGCCCATGGCGAGGATCACCGTGGCCGCGCCGCGCACGATGTCGCCGCCGGCGAACACGCCGGGCATGCTCGTCATGCCGTACTCGTCGGCGAGCAGGTAGCCGTACTCGTTGACCTTGAGCTCGGGCGCCGAGCCGGTCAGCAGCGGGTTGGCCTTGGTGCCGATCGCCACGACCACGAGGTCGCAGTCGATCGTGAACTCGGAGCCCGGGATGGGCTTGGGGCGGCGACGGCCGGACGCGTCGGGCTCGCCGAGCTCCATGCGCACGCACCGCAGGCCCGTGACCCAGCGGTTTTCGTCCGCGAGGACCTCGGTGGGGGCGACCAGGAACTCGAACTTGACGCCCTCGTCCTTGGCGTGGTGGACCTCCTCGGCGCGGGCCGGGAGCTCCACCGCAGACCGCCGGTAGACGATCGTGGCCTCTTCGGCCCCGAGCCGGCGCGCGGTCCGGACCGAGTCCATCGCCACGTTGCCGCCGCCCACGACGGCGACCCGCTGGCCGTGGAGGATCGGGGTCTGGGAGTCAGGGCTCCATGCGCCCATGAGGTTGACGCGGGTGAGGTACTCGTTGGCCGAGTAGACGCCCTTGTAGTTCTCGCCCGGCACGTTCATGAACACCGGCAGGCCGGCGCCCACCGCCAGGAACAGCGCGTCGAACTCCTCGCGAAGCTCGGGGATGGTGTAGGTGCGCCCGATGATCGAGTCGAGTTCGAGCTTGACCCCCTCGCTCACGAGGCGGTCGACTTCCGCCTGGACGACGTCCTTGGGGAGGCGGAACTCCGGGATGCCGTAGATCAGGACGCCGCCCGGGGCGTGGAACGCCTCGAACACCGTCACGTCGTGGCCCAGCTTGGCGAGCTCGCCCGCGGCGGTCAGGCCGGCCGGGCCGGAGCCCACGATGCCCACCCGCTTGCCCGTCTTGGTGGGATCGGCCTTGGGCAGCTGGTCGAGGTTGGCCTGGGCCCAGTCAGCGACGTAGCGCTCGAGGTAGCCGATGGCGACCGAGTCGCCCTTCTTGGCGCGGATGCAGACCTGCTCGCACTGCGTCTCCTGGGGACACACCCGGCCGGTGACGCAGGGCAGGGCGTTGTCGCCCAGGAGGCTCTCGGCGGCAGAGGGGAGGTCGCCGTCGCGCAAGAACTTGATGAATCGCGGGATGTTGACCCGGACCGGGCAGCCGTCCACGCAGAACGGCTTCGGGCACTGGATGCAGCGCTCGGCCTCCAGCATCGCCAGCTGGTAGGTGAGGCCTTGGTTGACCTCGCCGAAGTTGTGCGCCCGGGCCTCGCCGGGCTGCTCGGGCATGGCCACCCGCTCGATCGCCATGCGCTCCTTGTTGCTCAGGGGCTTGGGCGAGGGGACGTCCCCCTCGCCGGCCGGCGCCGGGGACGCGGGGTCGGTCATGCCTTCACCTCGGTGGTGGCGCAGGCGCCGAGCTTGTCGAGCGCCTGCTGTTCGAAGGTCCGATACGTGGTCAGGCGGTCGGAGAGCTCCTGGAAGTTGACCTTGTGGGCGTCGAACTCGGGACCGTCCACGCAGGCGTACCGCGTCTCGCCGTCGATCGTCACGCGGCAGCCGCCGCACATGCCCGTGCCGTCCACCATGATCGCGTTGAGCGACACCGTGGTGGGCACGTTGTAGGGGAGCGTCATCGCCGACACGGCCTTCATCATCGGCACCGGGCCGATGGCGTAGACCGCATCCACGCCGCCTGCGTCGAGGAGGTCCTTGAGCGCTTCGGTGACGAAGCCGTGGCGGCCATAGGAGCCGTCGTCGGTGCAGGTGACGACGTCGCCCAGCTCGCGGAGCTCGCGCTCGAGGATCACCCACTCCTTGGAGCGGCCTCCGATCACGCTGGTCACGTGGACGCCGGTCTCCGAGAGGGCGCGCACGATGGGCAGCAGCACCGCCGTGCCCACGCCGCCGCCAACGCACACGGCGTGGCCCGACTTGAGCAGGTGGGTCTCGCTGCCGAGCGGGCCGGCGATGTCCTGGATCGCGTCGCCGACCTGCATGTTGGTGAGCTCGGTGGTGCTGGCGCCGATGGCCTGGATCATCAGCGTGATCGTTCCAGACTCGGCGTCGTTGTCCGCGATGGTGAGCGGGATGCGCTCCGCGCCCGGGCCCTTCCGCACGATGACGAACTGGCCGGGACGTCGAACCTTCGCGATCCGAGCCGCCTCGACAACGAGGCGGACGACGTTTGGGGAGAGTTGCTCTCGCTCGACGATAGGGTGCAAGACAACCTCAACTCTGTTCTGGGGCGGGACGCGCGGATCAACCCATGGTGGGCGATGAGCGCAGGATCGCTCATGGCTTCACGCGCGCGTTACCTGCCCATGGCCCCGCGCGGCGGTCCAATGGTCACTACAGGGTAGTCCGTCCGGGCGGGCTTGGCGGTCTGACCCGCCCACAGCCTCCCGGAGCCGGGCGGGGCGGCGGGCATCGCCGGATTCCCCTACGCCGGGACCGCGGCTGGTTTGCCCTTCGGCCAGTAGAGCTCCTTCTTCACGTGGAACTCCGGGAAGCCGCGGTCCATCAGCGCGCGCTCCACGTTGAGGATCATCTCGGGGTTGCCGCAGATGTACACGACCGTCTTCTCGGGCTTGAGCGCGAGGTCCCTGCAGACGTCCTTGATGATCGCCTCGGCGCGCCCGGCGCGGCCGGTCCAGTCGGCGTTGCGGGGGTCGTTCGGACGCGAGATCGAGGGCACGTAGGTCAGGTGGCAGGCCGGGTCCCGCTCCCACGCCTCGAGCTCCGCGCGGTACCCGAGCTCGTCGGCATACGAGCAGCCGTTGATCAGGACCGTCTTGCGCGGATTCCCCTCCGCCATGGACTGGCGGATCATCGACATGAACGGCGCGATGCCGGTGCCGGTGGACACGTACAGGTGCGTGCGCGGGTCGTCGGGCTCGAGGGTGAACTTGCCCTTCGGCCCGATCATCCGCATGCGGTGCCCAACCTGGAGACGCCACAGCGCGGTCGTGAAGCGCACGACCGGCACGTGGCGGACGAAGAGCTCATAGCCGAGGGTGTCTGCGGTCGCGGGTGCCGACGCGACCGAGTAGGGCCGCTGCAGCAGCTTCTCGTCGGCGATCACGCCGGCCGTCATGTACTGGCCCGGCTGGAAGGGCGTCGCGGGGCCGTCGAGCTTGACGCGGAAGTAGGCGAGGTCGGCGGTGAGGTCCTCGCGGTGGACGAGCGTGGCGTTGTACGGCTCCGCGAAGGTGTCGATGACGCGCTTGTCCTCGATGGGGCTCGTCACGATCGTGCTCCGGCTGTCAGGGTTCGGTGGGGCAGGGCAGGGCGCGCCCGCAGTGTACCGCCGGGCTGCCCCTGCCCCGTGGACCGCCCCTGGACGCCGAACGGCCCGTTTCGCCGGGACGGCCGGCCCGCTCGGGCGGTCCCAGGGTTCGCGGGGTCGGTCCTGCTCACCGTCGTACAATTCCCGACGATCCCGCAAGGTGACTCCCGCGGGCCATGTGCCTCATAGGCCTGCTCTCACGCACAAGGAGCCCACGCAGAATGGCCGACAGCCTGACCACGTCCGAGCGTCCGCACGTCGCCGCCAAGCGCTACATCTACGCTTGGGGCGACAGCGCCGCCGAGGGCAACGGCAACATGAAGGACCTGCTCGGCGGCAAGGGCGCGGGCCTCGCCGAGATGACGCTCGCGGGCCTGCCCACCCCGCCGGGATTCACCATCACGACCGTCGCCTGCAACGACTACTTCGCGAACGGCAGGCAGCTCCCGGCCGGACTGTGGCAGGACGTACTCCACGCGATGAAGGAGGTCGAGGAGCGCGCCGGCAAGGGCTTCGGCGATCCGAAGAACCCGCTCCTGGTGTCGGTCCGCTCGGGCGCCAAGTTCTCGATGCCGGGCATGATGGACACCGTCCTCAACCTCGGCCTGAACGAGGAGACGCTCCACGGCCTGATCGCGCTGTCGGGCAACGAGCGCTTCGGCTGGGACGCCTACCGCCGGTTCATCAGCATGTTCGGCCGGATCGTCCTGGAGATGAAGGCCGAGCGCTTCGACGAGCCGCTCGAGCACGCCAAGGCCAAGCACGGCGCGGGCGCCAAGGACACCGACCTCACGGTCGAGGACCTCAAGGCCCTCGTCGAGATCTTCAAGGGGGTCGTGCGCGAGGACACCGGCCGCGACTTCCCGGCCGATCCGTTCGAGCAGCTCGACCTGGCCATCAAGGCGGTGTTCGCCTCCTGGTTCGGCAAGCGCGCCAACGACTACCGCAACAGCCAGAAGATCCCGCACGACCTGGGGACCGCGGTCAACGTCGTGACGATGGTGTTCGGCAACATGGGCGACGACTCGGGCACCGGCGTCGCGTTCACGCGCAACACCTTCGACGGCGCCAACGAGCTGTACGGCGAATACCTCACCAACGCCCAGGGCGAGGACGTGGTCGCCGGCATCCGCACGCCATCCAAGATCGCCAAGCTCAAGGACGACATGCCCGAGGCGTACGAGGAGTTCGTCCGCATCGGCCAGCAGCTCGAGCGGCACTACAAGGACGTCCAGGACCTCGAGTTCACGATCGAGCGCGGCCGGCTCTACATGCTCCAGACGCGCGTCGCGAAGCGGACGGCCGAGGCGGCCGTGAAGATCGCCGTCCAGATGGTGGATGAGGGCCTCATCACCAAGCGGGAGGCCGTGGCGCGGATCGAGCCGGCCCAGGTGGACCAGCTGCTCCGCCGCCAGTTCGACCGCGGCGCCCTCAACGCGTCCAAGTCGATCGTCAAGGGACTCAACGCCTCGCCGGGCGCGGCGGTCGGCCGGGCCGTGTTCGACGCCGATACCGCCGTCGAGTGGCAGGCGCGTGGCGAGAAGGTCGTCCTCGTCCGCGTCGAGACCAGCCCCGACGACTTCCACGGGATGGCCGTCGCCCAGGGCATCCTCACCGCCCGGGGCGGCGCGACCAGCCACGCCGCGGTCGTCGCCCGCCAGATCGGCAAGCCGTGCGTGGCCGGCTGCGCCGACCTGCTGGTGGACTACGGCACCCGCGCGGCCAAGTCGACGATCACGGGCGACGCCTTCCGGGAGGGCGACTGGATCTCGGTCGACGGCAACACGGGCATGGTCTACGTGGGCGCCCTGCCGACCGTGGACGCGCGGTTCGAGGACCAGGCTGAGCTCCAGAAGGTCCTCGGCTGGGCGGACGAGATCCGGCGGCTCGGGGTCTGGACCAACGCCGACAAGCCCGAGGAGGCGGCGCAGGCCCGCGCCTGGGGCGCCCAGGGCATCGGCCTGTGCCGGACGGAGCACATGTTCCGCGAGGGCGAGCGGCTCGAGATCGTCCGCGAGGCGATCCTGGTCGCCAACGTGGCGACGCGCGCCAAGGCCAAGCGGACCGCCGGCGCCGAGGTGACGCCAGAGGAGGCGGTCGCGGTCATCACGTTCGACCGCGCCATGTCCAAGCTCGAGAAGCTCCAGCAGGGGGACTTCGAGGGCATCTTCGAGGCCATGGACGGCCTGCCGGTGGTGATCCGGCTCATCGACCCGCCGCTCCACGAGTTCCTCCCCAACCTCGAGGACCAGCTGGTCAAGGTGACCCGGGCGGAGGTCGCGGGCGGCGCGTCCCAGGCGGACAAGGACCTGCTCGCGACCATCAAGTCGATGCACGAGCAGAACCCGATGCTGGGCCTCCGAGGCTGCCGGCTCGGCATCATGATCCCGGACTTCGTGAAGATCCAGACCCGAGCCATCATCAACGCCCAGGTGGCGCGCAGACGGGCGGGCGGGAACCCGATCAGCAAGATCATGATCCCGCTCGTGGGCCACGTGAACGAGCTGCGGGCGACCCGCCAGCTGCTCCAGGGCGAGGCCGATTCGATCGCCGCGGCGGCGTCCGACGTGAGGGTGGACTACAAGTTCGGCACGATGATCGAGATCCCCCGCGGCGCCCTCACCGCCGACGAGATCGCGACCGAGGCGAGCTTCTTCTCCTTTGGCACCAACGATCTCACCCAGATGACCTTCGGCTACAGCCGCGACGACGCCGAGGGCGGCTTCCTGCTCAAGTACGTCGAGGACAAGATCCTGCCGGTCAACCCGTTCCAGACCCTCGACGACGCGGTGGCCGGGCTGATGAAGATCGCCGTCGACAAGGGCCGCAGCACCCGCCCCGACCTCGAGCTCGGCATCTGCGGCGAGCACGGCGGCGACCCCGAGTCGATCCACAAGTGCGAGCAGATCGGTCTCGACTACGTGTCCTGCTCGCCGTTCCGCGTGCCGGTGGCGCGCCTCGCGGCTGCCCAGGCGGTGCTCGCCACCCAGCACGACAAGTAGCACGGGCGCCGGGGTCTGCGCCCGGCATCCTGTAGCGAACTGGAGGGCGCCCCCCGCGATCGAGGGGGGCGCTCTTTGCTGCGCGCATCGGGCATTTGTCGGGTGGACCGCCGCGGGGCCGAGTGGCACGATAGGGGTCCTTCAGCCGCCTCGGGGGGCAGCTGGAATTGCCCAGGAGGGCGCCGCTTGCCGCCTGGCCGTGACGGTGGGTTTCGTCCCGCCCCCGCCGACCGCGACCGCTTGCCGACCGTCGTGCCGGCAAAAGTGCGCGCCCCGCTGCTGGACGCCCTGGCGCGCGACCGCCTCGAGTCGGTTCTGGCCGGCGCCGGCGGGCGGCGCCTCGCACTCGTCATCGCGCCCGCGGGCTCGGGCAAGACCACGCTCCTGGCTCGCTACGCGGCCACCTGCGGCGTGCCCGCGGCGTGGTACCGCGCCGAGGCGCTGGACCGGGACGAGCCGAGCCTCGTCCGCCACCTCGAGGCGGCGCTGCTCACCGCGCTGCCCGGGCTGCCCGGCGGGTGGCGCGAGGTCGACGACCTCGTCAGGGTGCTCGAGGTGCACCAGGCCAGCAGGACGGTCCTCGTGGTGGACGACTTCCACGCTCTCGAGGGCTCGGCGGCTGAGGCCGCGTTCGGCCGCCTCGTCGACTACGCGCCGGACTCGCTCACGATCCTCGTGGGCGGTCGCGTCACCCCGGGGCTCAACCTGTCGCGGCTCCGGGTGTCCGGTCAGCTGCTCGAGATCGGGCCCGAGGAGCTGCGGTTCCGCTCGTGGGAGGTGGAGCAGCTCTACCGAGACGTCTACCGCGACCCGGTGCCGCCCGGGATCCTCGCCGAGTTGACGAGGCGGACCGAGGGATGGGCGGCCGGCCTGCAGCTGTTCCACCTCGCGTCGGCCGGCAAGCCGGCGGACGAGCGGCGACGGCTTCTCGCCAGCGTGGGCAGCCAGAGCCGGATGGTTCGCGAGTACCTGGCGCGCAACGTGCTCGCGGAGCTCCCGCCCGAGCTGGGAGCCTTCCTGCGCGAGACGTGCGTACTCGGCCGGCTGTCCGGGCCCCTGTGCGATCGCCTGCGCGGAGCGGCCGGCAGCGAGGCGATGCTCGAGGAGTTGACGCGACGCGGCGTGTTCACCGTCCCGGTGGAGGGCGTTGACGGCACGTACCGCTACCACGAGGTGCTCCGCTCCCACCTCGACCGGCTGTTGGTGGGGGACATGGGAGAGGACGGCGCCCGCGCACGATATGCGGAGGCAGCGGCGCTCCTGGAGTCAGAGGGCGCACTCACCGAAGCGCTGACCGCGTGGTCGCGTGCCGAGGACTGGACCGCCGTTGACCGGCTGCTGCGCGGACGCGGCGAGCGGCTCGTGGCGAGCGGCAGCGCCTGGGTGGAGCGCCTCCCGCCGGCGCTCGTCCGGCACGAACCGTGGCTCATGCTGGCCGCGGCTCGCCAGGCGCGGGCGGATGGCCGGTGGTCGGCATCGCTCGAGTGGTACGACCGTGCCGAGACCGGGTTCGGCGCCGCTCCACCAGCGCTCATCTGCCGGCATGAGCGCACGGTCCTCGCGGCCTGGCTCGATCCCGCGGCGCCCGTGCCCGTCCACTGGACGGCCGCGCTCCGCACGGGGCTGGGGCGCGAGCCCGCCGCCGCCGCCCGCAGTGCCGCCGTCGGGGACGAGGCGCGCGGCCCGTTGGTGCGCGGGCTCCTCTGGCTCGCGTCGGGTCACCTCCGGGAGGCGACCCGCTGGCTGCTGCTGGCGCGCGAGGAGCCGGGCCTCGACCCCGCGCTCGACGCGGCGGCGGCGCTGGGGGTCGCAGCCGCGCAGCTGCTCGCCGAGGAACCGGGCGCGCTGGCGGCGCTCGCCCACGCCGTGGAGCTGGCGGAGCGGGCGGGGGCGAGCTGGCTGGCGGCGATCGGCCGACGGCTCGCCCAGCACCGGACCCGCGTCAGCCGGGCGGCGGACCGCCCCGACCACGACGGCACGTCCGAGCCGCTGCTGCCCGAGGACGCGTGGGGCAAC
>JAKAMV010000276.1 GCA_021812735.1 Chloroflexota bacterium
CGTGGACGGGGCGGTGGACGGCGTCCTGCGGGTTCGGGTTGCTGCCCCACCCGTGGACGGCGCGGCCAACCGTGCGCTGCTGCGGCTGATCGCCGAGGAGCTGGACGTGCCGCGCGGGGCGGTCCGCCTGGCGGCTGGCGATGGGAGCCGGACCAAGATGGTCGAGGTGGACGGCGTGGACCCGGTGGTGGTGGCGGCCCGGTGGCCGGGGCTAGAGGTCTGAGCGCGGTCCACACAGGCGCGGTGTCGGGGCCGTCACGCCGCGCGCGTGCGCCTCGCGGAATCGCCGGGGCGCGCTAGAATGCGAGACCCCTTGCGGGAACGGGCGATTAGCTCAGTCGGTTAGAGCGCACGGTTCACATCCGTGAGGTCACTGGTTCGAGTCCAGTATCGCCCACCAGATTCTTCCGCACGCTGGCGGGGCTGTTCGGCCCCGCCTTCGTGATTCCCGGGCCCGCCGGCCCAGGAGCGAGGCCTGTCCCAACGGCTGCGCCCGCCGCGTCACACGGCCTGGCCGCGGTCCGTCCCAGCGCCGAACCACCAGCCCCGCGGAACGGACCTCCTCCCCGGTCCGCGGGGCGCGCCGTTTTCCGGGGCGCCGTGTTCCGGGCGCGGGGCGCCGGCTCGGATCGCTCAGCCGTCGCGGCGGGCGTGGTGCTCGGCGAACAGCTCCACCATCTCCCGCTCGAATGCCGGGATGTCGTCCACCACGCGGCCCCAGACCAGGTTGCCGTCTCGGAACGCGGGCGCGTCCACCCACTGCCCGCCGGCGTTCTCGAGGTCGTCCTTGATCCCCAGCGAGCCCGTGACGGGATGGCCGCGTCGGAGGATCCCCGCCGAGATGGCCAGCGAGCCGCCGTGGCAGATGATCCCGATGGGCTTGCCCGCCTCGTTGACCGCGCGGATGAGCCCCACCACCTCGGCGTGGCGGCGCAGCTTGTCCGGCAGCCAGCCGCCGGGGAGCACGAGCCCGTCCACGGCGGCCGGGTCGATGTCCCGGACGAGCGCGTCCGCCTTGACCGCGAGCGCGTTCTTGCCCCTGGCCGGCTCAAGCGAGACGCCGGCGCTCGTCACGACGGCGCCCGCCTCCCGCAGCCGCATCACCGAGACCCAGTACTCCAGGTCCTCGACGCCCTCGGCGACGAAGATCACGACCCGCATCCCGTCAAGGGGCCCGGGGGCCCCGCTCGGAATCGTCCGGCCCGTCATTGGTCTCACCTCCCGATGCGGGCCAGGCCCGGGTCCCGGCCGGGTTGGGCCCGCGGTGACCGGTGGCTCCCGCGGTGGCTCCCGCGGTGGCTCCCGCGTCAGCTCGCCGCGAGCCGCCGCAGGACCGCCGGCAGGATGCCGCCCTGGCGCAGGTACTCCACCTCGATCGGCCCGTCGAGCCGGGCGATCGCCCGGAACGTCCGCGCGGACCCGTCCTCGTCCGATCGGGCGGTGACCGTGACGACCTGGCGCGGGGCCAGGTCCGCGATCCCGGCGATCGTGTACGCCTCGCGGCCGGTGAGGCCCAGCGACGCGGCGCTCTCGCCCGGCAGGAACTGGAGGGGCAGGACGCCCATCCCCACCAGGTTGGAGCGGTGGATGCGCTCGTAGCTCTCGGCGATGACGGCCCGGATGCCGAGGAGCGTGGTGCCCTTGGCGGCCCAGTCGCGCGACGAGCCGGACCCGTACTCCTTGCCGGCGATGACCAGGCACGGCGTGCCGGCTGCCTGGTACGCCATGGCGGCGTCGTAGATGAACGACTCGGCGCCGTCCGGCAGGTGGACCGTGTACGGGCCCTCCTTGCCCTCGACGAGCCGGTTCCGGAGGCGGATGTTGCCGAACGTGCCGCGCATCATCACCTCGTGATGGCCGCGGCGGGCGCCGTACTGGTTGAAGTCCACGGGCGCCACGCCGTGCGCCTGGAGCCACTGGCCGGCGGGGGACCAGGCCGCGATCGAGCCCGCGGGGCTGATGTGGTCCGTGGTCACCGAGTCGCCCAGGAGCGCCAGCACGCGCGCCCCGACGATGTCGGAGAGCGGCGCGGGCTCGGGCGTGAGGCCCTGGAAGAACGGCGGGTTGGCGATGTACGTGGAGGCCCCGTCCCAGGCGTACCGGTCCCCCTCGGGGATCGCGATGGCGCGCCAGCGCTCGTCGCCCTCGAAGACCGTCGCGTACGTCTGCCGGAACAGCTCGGCGTCGATCGTGGCGCCCACAACCTCGCGGACCTGCGCCTGCGTGGGCCAGATCTCGGCGAGCATCACGGGCTGGCCGTCGGCGCCGATGCCGAGCGGCTCGGACGTGAGGTCCACGTCCACGCGGCCGGCGAGGGCGAACGCGACCACGAGCGGCGGCGAGGCGAGGTACGCGGCCCGGACAAGCGGGTGGACGCGTCCCTCGAAGTTGCGGTTGCCCGACAGGACCGCCGCCACGACGAGCCTGTCGTCCTCGATCGCCTTGGCGACCGGCTCGTCGAGCGGGCCGGAGTTGCCGATGCAGGTGGTGCAGCCGTAGCCGGCCAGGGCGAAGCCGAGCTCCGCGAGCGGCTCCATCAGGCCGGCGCGGGCGAGATACCCGGTGACGGCCCGAGAGCCCGGGGCGAGCGACGTCTTGACCGACGGGCCGACGGTGAGGCCCCTGGCGACCGCGTTGCGGGCGACCAGGCCGGCACCCACCATGACCATCGGGTTCGAGGTGTTCGTGCACGACGTGATGGCGGCGATGGCCACCGAGCCGTGGCCGACCTCGGTGCGCTCGCCTCGCGCCTCGATGGTGCGGCGCGGCACGCCCACGGTCTCCGGGTAGGCCGACCGGAAGTTGTCGCCCACCTTGGACAGCGCGACGCGGTCCTGGGGGCGGCGCGGCCCGGCCAGCGACGGCTCCACCGTGGCCAGGTCCAGGTCCAGGAGGGCGTCGAACTCGGGAACCGAGCCGGGCTCGCGCCACAGGCCCTGGGCCTTCGCGTACCGCTCCACGAGGTCCACGCGCTCGGCCGGGCGTCCGGTGAGGCGCAGGTAGGCGAGCGTCTCGGCGTCGATGGGGAACAGCGTGGCCGTGGCCCCGAACTCGGGGCTCATGTTCGCGATGGTCGCCCGATCCGCGAGCGGCAGCCCCGCGAGCCCGTCGCCGGCGAACTCGACGAACGTCCCGACCACGCCGAACTTGCGCAGCATCTCGGTGATGACGAGCACGAGGTCCGTGGCGGTGGTGGCCGGCGGCAGCTCGCCGGACAGGCGCACGCCCACGATCCGCGGCAGCTGCTGGTAGAGCGGCTGGCCAAGCAGGACGGCCTCGGCCTCGATCCCGCCCACGCCGTAGCCCAGCACGCCCAGGCCGTTGATCATGGTGGTGTGCGAGTCCGTCCCGACCAGGGTGTCCGGGAAGGCCACGCGCCCGCCGCCGTCGGCGCGGTCGGCGACCACGGTGGCGAGGTACTCGAGGTTGACCTGGTGGATGATGCCGGTGCCCGGCGGCACGACCCGGAGGTCGCGGAACGCCGTCTGCGCCCAGCGCAGCAGCTGGTACCGCTCGCCGTTTCGCTCGTACTCCCGCTCCACGTTGAACGCGAACGACCCGGCGCCGCCCCAGGCGTCGATCTGGACCGAGTGGTCGATCACCAGGTCCGCCGGCACGAGCGGATTGACGCGCGCCGGATCCCCGCCGAGAGCGGCCATCGCGTCGCGCATCGCCGCCAGGTCAACGACGGCCGGCACGCCCGTGAAGTCCTGGAGGACCACCCGCGAGGGCATGAACGGGACCTCTGCGTCGGCCGCCGAGGCACCGGGCCGCCAGCCCGCGAGAATGACCACGTCGTCCTCGCGGACGATGCCGCCGCCAGCGTGGCGGAGCGCGTTCTCGAGCAGGATCTTGAGGGTCATCGGGGCGCGGCCGGGGTCCACGCCCAGGGTGAGCCCAGCGCGGGTCAGCGCGTCCAGCCGGTAGAGGTCGGGAAGTCCGGCGCCGAGCGAGGCGCGGGCGCCGAAGGCGTTGGAGACGGGCATGCTCAGATCTCCGCTGTGGGGACCGGGCGATGAGGGTGCGCCCTCGAACCGCTCGCTACACTCGACGCATGGCAGTGTACCGCTGGCGCATCGGGCCGCATTCCCGGCGATGAAGGCCTGGGACGAGATGGAGGCCGCCGCGCGCCGCGCCCGGGCGGAGCGCATGGCCGAGCACGAGGCGGCGCTCGACGAGCTCGAGGCCGGGGGGATCGACCTGAACCCGGCGCCGGGCGGCACGCATCGCCACGGCGACCTCGAGCACGCCTCCGACCACGCCCACCCGCACGCCCGCTCCGGGCCCGGGGAGCGGCCGGTCGTGGGGATCGTCGGCGCCGGGCCCGTGGGCCTGACGCTGGGCGTCGCGCTGTCGCGCGCGGGCTGGCCCGTGGGTGCCGTGGCGTCACGCGATGCCGGCCGGAGGGAGCGCTTCCGCGAGCGCGTCCCGGGAGCCCGCGCGTTCGCCGACGCGACGGCGCTCGTTGACGAGGCGGAGCTGATCCTCCTCGCCGTCCCCGACGACGCCATCGCGCCCATAGCCGGCACGCTCCGCCTGTACGCGGGCCAGGCGATCGCCCACACCAGCGGCCTGCTCGGCGCGGACGTGCTGGCCCCGGCCCTCGCCGCCGGCACGCAGGCAGGCGCCTTCCACCCGCTCGTCGCCTTCGCGGACCTCGAGCGAGCGCTGGCCGCGCTCCCCGGCGCCACGATCGCCATCGAGGGCGACGACGACCTGGCAGCGCACCTCGCGGACATGGCCGAGGCGATCGGCGGCTCGCCCGTCCGGCTCGCCCCGGGCTCCAAGCCCGCCTACCACGCGGCGGCTGTCCTCTCGGCCGGGGGCGTGGTCGCCCTGCTGGACACCATCCGAGAGGTGGCGCGCGCGCTCGGGCTCGAGGAGGCCGGCGCGCTGCGGATCTTCGTGCCGCTGGTCGAGCAGGCCGTCGCCAACGCGCTGGCCCTCGGCGTCGAGTCCGCGCTCACCGGCCCGGCCACCCGCGGCGACGCCGGCACCGTCAGGGCGCACCTGTCAGCGCTCGCGTCGTCGGCCCCCGACGCCCTCCCCGTCTACCGGGCGCTGCTGGAGCGCGACATCGCGATCGCCACCAGGCGTGGCGCCCTGTCACCGGATGCGACCGAACGCCTCCGCACCGCACTTGCGGGGGGCTCCTGACGCGATACGATCAGAGCATGCAGCACAGTCTCGCCGCCCTCCGCGGGGCATGGCCCGCTCGGTATGCCCACGCGACCCCCCGGGCTCGCGAGCGTCGCCTCGGGCTCGGCACCGGGCCGCGCTTCCAGCCGGCCCCGTCGAGGCGGACCGTCCTGCGGCACGCGGAGATCGGGCCCCTCGCCGAGCTGCGCGCCGCGTGGCGCGCGCCGGTGATCGAAGCGGACCGCGCGCCCGGCCTCGTCCGGCCGTCGGGGTCCGCCGGGATGTCCTGGACCAGCCCCGGCCGCGGGGCCGGACCTCACCGTCCGTCCCTGGCCCCCGCGTGGCGCGCCTGAGGCAGGGGACCGCCACCTCGGCGGGCGGGATCGTCATCCGGCTCTCCGAGGGCGCGCCGCAGCTGGTGGTCGGCCGCCGCAAGCGCGAGCGGGACGGGGTCACCTGGACACTCCCCAAGGGGACGCCCAACCCGGGCGAGACCACCGAGGAGACGGCGCTCCGAGAGGTGACCGAGGAGACCGGCCTGCTGGTCCGGATCGTCCGGCCGTTCGATTCCATCGCCTACACCTTCGTCCAGAGCCGGACGCGCATCCACAAGACCGTGCACTACTTCCTGATGGCGCCCATCGGGGGCGACCTCGCGCGCCATGACCACGAGTTCGACGAGGTGCGCTGGGTCGGTTTCGACGACGTCGCCGCGCTACTCACCTTCGAGACCGAGCGGGCGCTTGTCGCCCGAGCCGGCGCCGCAGCGGCCGGCTGGCCGTTCCCCGGCGCCGGCCAATCACAGGAGACCCCGGACGCATGACTGACAGCCCCACCCCCGCGCCGCAGCCCACCCCGCTCCTGGATCGCCACGAGGCGCTCGGCGCCAAGATCGTGGACTTCGCCGGCTGGCTGATGCCCATCCAGTACGCCGGGATCCTCGAGGAGCACCGGGCCACGCGCTCGGCCGCCGGCCTGTTCGACCTGTCGCACATGGGCGAGCTCGTGGTGGAGGGCCCCGAGGCGGGCGCCGCCCTCGCCGCCGCCCTGGTGACCGACCCGCCCTCGCTCGCGGTCGGCCGGGCCCACTACTCCATGATCTGCGGCGAGGACGGCGGCCTGCTGGACGACCTGATCGTCTACCGCCTCGGCCAGGACCGCTTCATGGTGGTCGCGAACGCCTCGAACGCCCGGACCGTGTCGGACGCGCTGGCCCACCGGCTCGACGGCTTCAAGGCCGTGCTTGACGACCGCTCGCTGGCCACCGGCCTCGTGGCGGTCCAGGGCCCGCGGTCGCTGGACATCCTGCGCCCGCTCGCGGGCATCGACCCCGCCTCCATCCACTACTACGGCATCGCCGAGGGCACGGTGGCCGGCGTCCCGGCGATGGTCGCGCGGACCGGCTACACGGGCGAGGACGGCTTCGAGGTCTTCGTGGACGTGGCTCGCGTGCACGAGGTCTGGGACGCCCTGTTCGCGGCAGGGCAGCCCCATGGCCTGGTGGCGGTCGGGCTCGGCGCCCGAGACACGCTCCGCCTGGAGGCGGGCATGCCCCTGTACGGCAACGAGCTGGACCGGGCCACGAACCCCTACGAGGCCAGCCTCGGCCGCGTCGTGAAGCTCGGCAAGCCCGGCCCGTTCGTCGGGCGCGAGGCGCTCGAGCAGGTGGCTCGGGCCGGCACGGCGCGACGCCTGGTCGGGCTCGTCCTGCGCGAGCGCGGGATCGCCCGCCACGGGTACCCCGTGCTGGTGGACGGCGTCGCGGCTGGCACGGTCACCTCGGGCACCATGTCGCCCACCCTGGGCAAGGCCATCGCCATGGCCTACGTGCCCACGCCGCAGGCCGAAATCGGTACGATGGTTGCGATTGAGATCCGCGGTGCCTCGGTCCCCGCCGAGGTCGTGCCGCTGCCGTTCTACAAGCGCCCGAGCTGATCTCCCGGCGCCAATCTCCCGCCCCGCCCCGGCGCGCCCCAGCGCGCGCTCGGGACGCACTGCCAACAAGGAGCGCTACCTGATGGTCCCGGCTGATCTGCGTTTCACCAAGGAGCACGAGTGGGTTCGCGTCGAGGGCGACGAGGCCGTCGTGGGCATCACGGAGTTCGCGGCCCACCAGCTGGGCGACGTGGTCTTCGTGGAGCTGCCCGCCGTCGGGCGCGCGCTCGCGCAGCACGCGACCTTCGGCGTGGTCGAGTCGGTCAAGGCGGTGTCGGACCTGTTCGCCCCCGTGTCGGGCGACGTGGTCGCCGCGAACGACGCCCTCGGCGGCCAGCCGGAGCTGGTCAACTCGGACCCGTACGGCGAGGGCTGGATGCTCCGCGTCAAGCTGGCCGACGCCGCGCAGGTGGACGGGCTGCTTGACGCCGCCGCCTACGAGCAGCTGACGGCCGAGGCCTGAGATGCCCTACGGTCCGCACGGCGCGGATGACCGGGCGCGAATGCTGGAGACGATCGGCGTCGACTCGGTTGACCGGCTCTTCGACGACATCCCCGAGGCGCTCCGCGCCGGCCCGCTCCGCCTTGACCCGCCCGAGCCCGAGCTCGAGCTCTCCGCTCGCCTGACGGGCCTCGCCGCCCGGAACCGGACGGACCTCGCGAGCTTCCTCGGCGCCGGCGCCTATCGCCACTGGACCCCGGCCGCCGTGGACCAGATGCTGATCCGGGGCGAGTGGTACACGGCCTACACGCCGTACCAGCCCGAGATCAGCCAGGGGACGCTCCAGTCCATCTACGAGTACCAGAGCCTCCTCGCCGAGCTGACGGCGATGGACGTGGTCTCCGCGTCGCACTACGACGGCGGGGCCGCGACGGCCGAGGCCGCCCTGATGACGTGCCGCGCCACCGGCCGCGGGCGGATCCTGGCGTCACGCGGCGTCCACCCGCACTATCGCCAGACGCTGCAGACCTACGCCGACGGCGCTGGCCTGCGGGTGGACGACGTCCCCCTGAACGCGGAGGGCACCACCGACCTGGCGGCGCTCGAGGCGATGCTGGGCGACGGGACCCCCGTGGCCGGCGTCCTGGCGGCGAGCCCGAACCTGCTCGGCCTGATCGAGGACCTGCACCGGGTGGGCGAGCTCGCCCATCGGGCGGGCGCGCTGTTCGTGCACGTGATCGAGCCCGTGTCGCTGGCCGTGCTCGCGACGCCCGGCGAGACCGGCGCCGACATCGCCTGCGGCGAGGGCCAGCCGCTCGGCATCCCGCTCCAGTACGGCGGGCCGTACCTGGGCATCGTGGCGTGCAAGGAGCCGCTGGTCCGCCAGATCCCGGGCCGGCTGGTTGGCCTGACGCGGGACGTCGACGGCAAGCGCGCGTTCGTGATGACGATGCGCGCCCGCGAGCAGGACATCCGCCGCGAGCGCGCGGCGTCCAACATCTGCACCAACCAGGCGCTGCTCGCGCTGGCCGCGGCCATCTACCTCGCCGCGATCGGGCCTCACGGGCTCCGCGACGTGGCGGCCGTGGGTGCCCAGCGGGCGTCGGAGCTCGAGTCGGCCCTGGCCGCGGCAGGGGCGCCGCGACTCCACGCCGGCCCGTATCTCAACGAGTTCGCTGTCCGCGTCCCCAACGCCAGGGCGGTTCACGCCCGGCTGCTCGATCGCGGCGTCCTCGCCGGGATCCCGCTCGCGGACCTGGTCCCGGACGACCCGTCGCTCGCCGACGGGCTGCTGGTGTGCGCGACCGAGGTCACCACGCCGGCCGAGATCGCCGCCTTCGCGGATGCGCTCCGCGCCGAGCTGGCGGGAGGTGTCGCGTGAGCGTCGTCGGCGAGAAGCTCCAGCCCACGATCTTCGAGCTGTCGCGGCCCGGTCGCGGCGGCGGCAAGATCCCGCACCCGGCCCCCGGTGCCCTGGACCGGATTCCGGCCTCGGCGCGTCGCGCCACCCCGGCGGCACTGCCGGAGCTGGCGGAGCCCGAGGTGGTCCGCCACTTCGTGAACCTGTCGGCGCTCAACTACTCGGTGGACACGGGCTTCTACCCGCTGGGCTCGTGCACCATGAAGTACAACCCCAAGCTCAACGAGTGGGCCGCGCGCCTGCCGGGGTTCGCCGGGCTCCACCCGCTGGCCCCCGACGCAGCCGCCCAGGGCACGCTCCAGATGCTGTGGGAGCTCGAGGCCATGCTGGCCGAGGTCAGCGGCATGGCCGCGGTGACGCTCCAGCCTGCCGCCGGCGCCCAGGGCGAGCTGACCGGCATCCTGATGGTGAGGGCGTACCACCGCTCGCGGGGCGACCTCGAGCGGACGGAGGTCCTGGTCCCGGACTCCAGCCACGGCACCAACCCGGCGACGGCCTCGATGGCCGGCTTCAAGACGGTCACGATCCCGTCCGCCCCGGACGGCGGCGTGGACGTGGACGCCTTCCGGGCCGCCCTCGGCCCGAGGACCGCGGCGATCATGATCACCAACCCGTCCACGCTGGGCCTGTTCGAGGCCCGGGTGGGGGAGCTCCTCCAGGCCACGCACGCCGCCGGCGCGCTCGCCTACATGGACGGTGCGAACCTCAACGCGATCCTCGGCCGCTTCCGGCCGGGCGAGGCCGGGTTCGACGTGATGCACTTCAACGTCCACAAGACGTTCAGCACGCCGCACGGCGGCGGCGGCCCCGGCGCCGGGCCCGTCGGTGTCCGCGAGGTGCTGGTGCCGTTCCTGCCCGGCCCGCGCGTGGTGCGCGAGGCGGACGGCTCGTTCCGCCTGGAGCGGAACGGGGAGCGCCCGACCTCGATCGGCCGGGTCCGCAGCTTCTTCGGCAGCACCGGCGTCCTCGTCCGCGCGTACGCCTACCTGCGGGCGCACGGCACCGCGCTGCGCGAGGTGAGCGACGACGCGGTCCTCGCGGCGAACTACATGAAGGCGCGTCTCGCCGGCACGTACCACGTGCCCTTCGAGCGGGCCTGCAAGCACGAGTTCGTGGCGTCCGCGTCCGAGATCAAGCACCGGACCGGCGTCCGCACCCTCGACATCGCGAAGCGGCTGATCGACAAGGGGTACCACCCGCCGACGATCTACTTCCCGCTCACGGTCGAGGAGGGGATGCTCATCGAGCCGACC
>JAKAMV010000277.1 GCA_021812735.1 Chloroflexota bacterium
GTAGGCCGGTCCACCCCCACGCGCGTGGGGACGACGACTACGCGACGGAGGCCGCGCTCGCAAGGCTCGGTCCACCCCCACGCGCGTGGGGACGACACCGTGTCGCCGTTGATGAAGGCGTCCTGGAACGGTCCACCCCCACGCGCGTGGGGACGACCGCCCCGTGTGGGAGCCAGTTCGGGCCGGGGTCGGTCCACCCCCACGCGCGTGGGGACGACACTGACCGTATCAGCCCTTCTCACGCTCAGACGGTCGCATCCTGACGAGTGTAAGGCCCTCGAAGTCCACGACCTCTCGCGTCGGGTCGCCGTGGATCCGAAAAGCGAAGCCCTGCTCGTTGTCGCCCGAATGCACGAGAACAGCGGCCGCGTCGACGGCTTCGCGTTCGCCGAGGCTACGAGCCACGTGATCCCAGAGCCGGTCGCGCACCTCCGCCGAGATGTGCCCGACGAAGACGCCGGCCCTGGGCTCCAGGAGCCACTTCGTGAGCTCGCCGCGCACGCTTGTCGGTGCACGCTCGAGGATGAAGATGACCATCGCGGCTCAGACGGCTTCGAGGTCGTCGCCGAAGTTGCGGCCACCTACGACGAGTTCGCCGGAGGGATCCCACAAGACTCCGGGCATCGCGGCATCGGCGTCGACATCGCTCCCGTCAACCTCGGGCTCCGCCGTGCGCGCCGCGTCAAGGAGGTGTTCGATGTCGGGCACGATCCGCCCGAGAAGGCGCTGTTCCCGGAACAGGTCCCGGCACAGCAGACGCACCCGTCGTTCGATCTCGCGCTCACCTTCGGCGGCGACCTGGAACGCGACGGGGATCGAGACCTCGGTCTTGTACAGGTCCGCAATGTCGTACACGAAGCTGAGCTGCTTGCCCGAATGGACAAAGCCGAGTGCTGGGCTGTAGCCCGACGCGACGATCGCCGCGTGAACCACCCCGTAGAGCGCGCTGTTTGCTGCCGAGAGAGCGCGATTCACCGGGTCGGCTGACAGCCAATGCCGTCGGTCGTAGCTCCGGCCGGCCCAGTGGACCCCGGTGGCCCGGCTGAATGCTGCGTACGTCTCGCGGACCCGGATCCCCTCCTTCCCGCGGACCTGCGCGAGCGTAAGGTCCGGGTCCAGCGGCTCGGCGAAGCGAACCTCGTACATTCGTCGGACAACGCGCATTCGCGCCTCCGGGTCCGCCCACGCCGCGGCATGGCGAGCGATGTTGCGCGCGGACCGAGTCTCACCGGTCCCGGTCGCGTAGAGCCGGACGCCTTCTTCGCCTGTCCACGCGACGAGGCAACCCGTCTCGGCCAGCGTCCGGATCGCCGCGTGCGTGACCGTCGTCCCGGGCCCCAGCAGGAGGAGCGAGAGCGATGCGCACGGGACCGGGACTCGCCCCGCCGAGTCGGCGATCGCGATCGCACGGTCGTCCTGTTCGATTCGCGCGTGCTCGACGTAGAGGAAGCTGAGGCTGTCACGGGTCTTCGGCAACAGGTGAAGGTCACGGAGCGGCCCGGTCACCGCGCCGCACTCATCGGCGCGAGCGAAAGCAGGCCGAATCCGTACGCCTTGCCGGAGCCGATCCCGGATGTCACGGCCGCGCGGAGACGATCCGCGTCCGTTACGGTGAGGACGCCATCGAACGCGGCGCCTCGCAGTGTCAGTCGCTGCGCGCCGTCGCCGGGATCATTGGCACGCCAGCCCACGAGATCACCGAGCGGGCGGACGACAACGGCGCGGGCGGCGGCGGCCGCATCTGGGCCGACGGTGAACCCGGCGTCCGCGCCCTTGCGGACGAGCCAGGCGAGGAGTGCCTCGTCGCCCCGGAGAGGAACTCGCCGGCCGTTTCGGCGAACGCCTTCGGGTCCGCTCTTCGTGTCGATCTTCACGGTCGGGTTGGCGACGAGGCGGAAGCGGAGGCTCATTCCCGCCGCCAGAGCTGCGATGACCGCATCGATGGGTTTGACCTCAGGGTGATCGTCTGCGAGGTAGCCCCGAGCCAGACGGGACCAGTCGGGCGCCGCCGTGGATTGGACGAGGAGCACGATGTGGTCACGGTGGTCACCGGCCTCCAGGCGCCACATGACGCGACCCGCGGCGTCGGCGTCCCTATCCGTCGCGGGAAACGCGGACATGATGGTCCGGTGGAGCGCTTGGAGATCGCCGAGATCCCGGCGGACGGCTCTGCTCTGCTGGTCGACGTGGAGGCGAGAGAGGTACATGGTCACTCGTCCTCGATGATCTCGACATCTGTTCCGACGGTGAGGAACGCCGTGCGCGTGCGTCGCGGCGCGAACGTCCGGTCCGCGAACGCGGCGCCGACCGGCTGGTCGTAGCGCACGGCCTCCCCAGCGTCGTCCTCGAGGACGACGCGGAGACGCGTGCCATCGCGATCACGCCCGAACGGCGGCCGCCACCCGACCGAGCGGAGCGCAGGTTCCAGGGGCAGGTCGACGAGCCCGGGGCCGTCGGGGGGCGCGTCGGGAAGGCGCACCGGGAGCGACGGGGGGCATGACTTGCGGCCGAGAAAGAGCGGCCACCGCGGCGCGGCGAGCGCCTCGTCGAGCGTCGCCAGAAGCTGGCGGTCACCCTCGAGCCCGACCAGAAAGTCGGCGTCGCTGAGATAGGCTCGCCGCGAGACGACTGTGTTCTTCTGGTCGGGCTCCTTGCCCGGAACGCGGGCGACGTTCTCCGCCGTGTGGAAGTCGATCCGGACAGCCCCCGGCTGATCCACCCGGACGCCCATGCGGAGCTCGGCGAGATCGTCGACGGGTCGAGCGCGCGGCCGGCCGAGCGCCGCCGCGAGGAGCCCGACGACGCCGCTCTTCGACGGCTCCGTCCCCGTGTCGCGGACCTCGAACCGGCTCTCCGTCCCCCACGCCTGGAGCGGTCCGGCGAGCCGGAGCAGCAGGGTCGTCACGCGGCACCCCTGGCGGCCATGTCGACCACCTGGGCGACGAGGGCGTCGACGTCATCCGCGCGCTCGATGGCGCCAGAGGCTTCCAGCTCACGGTCTGCGGCCGACCCGGCGAACCGGAGGCCACGATTGCCGTACATCCGGCCAAGACGGCCCCAGTACACCTCGAGCGCCTCGATCGAGCGGTCCACGAGATCCCCCTCGCCAGAGGCACGGACCGGCCGGAGGAAGGCGTTTGCCAGCGACCACGCGCCCGCCTCCCGCACGACGACGAGGACGTACGAGGGCGGGTTGTGGGCCGCGAAGCTGTTCTGCTTGCCGGTCGGCTCGGCGATGATTGCCGCTCGGAGGAACGCGTCGAGGGCGAGGCGAACACGATCCGCGTCGACCAGCCGCTCACCGAGCGATGAAACGTCGACGATCGCGTATCGATAGTAGGTGGCGGCGTTGAACTCCACGGTGTCTACCATCGCGGCACCGGTCTCCTCGGGCGTCGCGAGCTCGTCCATTGCCGTGTAGTAGTCGAAGTCGATCTCGACGCGATGCGTCGAGATCGCGTGCGCCACCTGCGCCGACGCATCGACGTTCCCAGCCGGGAGCTCGGCGATCATCCGGCCGAACAGGGCGACGTCGACGCTGCGCGACTTCGCGAGGGCCGCCGTTACAGGACCCTTGAGGTCTGGCAGGCCGCTCGCGCCCTTCCGGCCGCGCGGCTTGTCAGCAACCGCCTCGGGCGCCGGTGCCGCGAGGAGCTGTTCGGCGTTGGCGAGCGCGAGATCCGCAAGCGCGTCGACCTCATCCCGTCCGATGAACATCAGTGCGCCGACCTCGCCGTCGGTCGACTTGATCCCGCCCGCGGCCAGGACCGCGGCGCCGAGAGCGTCCGCGTCCTCGCGGGTCCGGCCACTCGCGACGAGCGAGTCCGCGATCCGGACGATGACGCGCTTGGTCCGAGTCGCACGGAGTGCCGCTGGCACGAGATCGTCCTTGGCGAACACGCGGCGCATGGCGCGCTTGAGACTCTGGCTCGAGATCCGGGCACGCCGGACGCCGCCGAAATCGCAGTCCTTCGGCGCGCCGGTGTCGTCGCGATTGAGGTTCGACGGGGCGAAGCTCTGAAGGATGTGAAGCTCGATGATCATTGGTCCTCTCCTTCGTTGTTCGTGGCGGAGTCTGCGTCGTCGGTGGCTTCTGGCGCTCTACCGGCGACGAACGAGCGCGCCCAGCGGCGCTGAACGGGCTGGCCCTCGAGGTCCCACGTACGGATGTCGCGCGCGAGCATCGCCCAGTTGACGGGGATATCCGCAGATCGGAGCAGCGTCACGGCATGACGAAGCCGCTCCCCGAGAGTCGCGGAACTCGCCGCGAGGATCGCCGTCAACCGGCGGGCGGCCCGGTCGGTTTCCCAGCCCAGGCTTCTGCCGAGCCGAGCGAACGAATCGCCGAGATCGCCATCCGTCGCAGGGATCGTGGACCGGCCCTGGTGGTAGACGGCGTAGAGGCCGGCGACGAGGCCGTAGGCGTCGAAGTCGCGATCTGTCGCTCCCCTGGGGACGACACGGTCGAGGGCGCGGATCGCATCGAAGCGGTTGGCTCCGCCACCTGCGCCCCGGCGCAGGATCGCGAGCAGCCGCCGTCCGTCCGTCAAGTCGCTGAGTCCGTCGAGGCTGGCGGCGAACGCGCGGTCACGCTCGCCGATCTGGTACGAGCTCATGTCGATGCCACCTCCTGCCGCCGTCGCGAGGCGCCGAGCACCTGCGCGATGCCTGCGTTGAACGCCCGCTCGCCGTCGGCGACCGCGAAGAGGGTGCGCGCTCCACCGCCGAGCCCACTCGTTGCGCGGACGAACGCGTCTCGCGCGGCGACGCGAACAGCGTCCTGCCAACGCTCGATCGCCGCAGTGCGCTCGGCGTCGGGGTCCGCAGCTGCGCCGGCGTCGGCCAGCTGGCCCAGGAGGAGCGCAAACGGGGCCGCGAGCGCGGCCCAGTAGCGCGGGGCTGCGCCGAGCCCGTCGATGAACACCTCGATCGCCCTTGGCTTCTTCTTGCTCACCTTGATTCCGAGCGCGATCGCGAGGCGGGCCAGCGGCCGAGGAAGCCCTCCACCCGCCCTTTCGATGCTGCCGTCCCCGAGCATCGCCCCGATGCGTTCGGCGGCCCTGAGCGCGCCCTTGATCTGCTCGGCGAACGTTGGGTCCCGCAGCCCCGCGGTCGGGACCGACAGGTTCTCGCGTCGCCAGAGGAGCGTCTTCGCCTGGTCTGCGACAATCCCTCCTGCCTCGAGCGCCATGAGGCGAGACCCGCCGAAGTCGCCGAGCCCAGAGAACGCGAGCTCTGCCGCCCAGCCAAGCACCCCCGGAGAGCGCCACACTGGGTCTGCCCTGGACGCGGCAAGCAGGACGGTGCTGTCGCGCCAGAGCGATCGAGTCGCCGACATGCGCAGGGCCCTGTACGGCGAAGGGCCGCTCTTGGACCGAGGCTCGACAAATGCCAGCATCGTCGGCTCGAGCGCCCATTGATCCCGTCCCGCGGCAACACGGTCACCCGACACCATCGCGGCGGCCGCGATCATTCCACCGGTCTGCGGAGGCTCGATCTCGATCCGACGACTCTGCCAGGTCAGGATGTCGAGGTACCCGGTCGGCTGACGGGTCGCGCCGTCGGCCGCGGCATCACGCTCCCATGCTGGGAGGTCGCGCGTCACGCCCTCGACCGGGACGTTGGACGCCGGGTCGTACCGAACGAGGTTCGTCATGAGCGTCTCGAACAGCGTCCGTCCGCGCGCCCGAAAGACGGCCGCCCGCGCGGCGGGCGCATCGACGGAGGTCTTGTCGGTCGAGCCGGGCGGCGGAGTCATCAATCCGCCGAGCGCGAACGTCTGCTGCGCGACCACGGTGCGAGCTGCCCTCGCCGGGGTGAACCTTGAGTCGACCGTGTGGTCGAAGAGCAGCGCGGCATTGCCCTCGGAGGCGAGCTCGTGTGTGAGGCGCGCGATGGGCCGCGCCTTCACGCCCGCGGCCAGGAGTCCGCGGCTCTGGTAGAACGGCCGATCGACGTCCAACAGATCGAACCGGTCCGCGAGTCGATCCAGGTACGCGTCGATCGCCGCCCCGTCGAAGCGTCCTGGCACCCACAGGCTCTGCCACTCCTGTTGCGAGCGCGGGCCGTTCACCACGCGGTGAATCAACGCGAGGAACAGGCGGTGAAGCGCGATCTCGACGAGCGGAGAGGCGTCGGCGATCGCCCGGAGCTCGTGTGCGCGGACGAGCGTGTCGCGGATCCCGAGCTCGATGCCAGCCCCAGTTCGGTCGATCAGCGGAATCCACGGTTCGGTCCGCAGGTCGAAGTGGACGGGCGAGTCGGTCATGGGCTTCCTCCTGAGGCTCGATGCTCGCTGACCAGGCCGAGATCGCGATCGAGAACGAGGCGCCACGTGCCACGGCCGCCGGCTTCGTCGATATCGAGCACGCCCGTGGCGTCAAAGACGAGCGGTCTCGCACCACCGAGGAGCGAGGAGCGCCGCCAGCCGGCGGGGACGGGAGCGGAGCGCAGCGTTCGCAGGAGGCCGCGCTGGCTCAATCGGAGCGAGTGCATCAACAGCACGCGGGCATCTGCAACGGACGGAGGGGCGGCGAGATCGACCCGGCGCCCGTCGAGGTGCGGCCCGCCCGGGCCTGCTTCGAGGCACACGACGAGCTGTCCGTCGGCGTCAAGGCGCGTCAGCGCTCGGAAGCTCCCGGCATCCGGGTCGTCGTCCGCGGCGTTCCGCGTGAGTTCCGTGACCGTGGCCCCGGCGTCGCTGGGCGAGCGGACCCAGCGGTCCCTCGCCTCGACCGCGTCCGCCTCCGCGGCCCTTCGGCTCGACTCGCGCGTCCGATGCCATGCCTCGCGCACATTCCGGGGGAGATCGACTGGGGCGTCCCGATCGGCGTACACGGCCTCGACGAGATCACCGACCTCATCGGGAACGCGAATGGCGTGACGTCCGGCGAGCGCGAGCCAGGACCGCAGCCGGACATGGGCGTCGTCGTAGACCGCCGCCGTCCCGCGGTCGAGGACCGGCTCTCCGTCCATGGTGTCCGAAGGGCCGACGATCCGGAGGACCGGTGCCGCGAGGGCGGTGCCGCGGCGTCCGTCGTTCGACCGATGCCGGTGGAGACGACCGGATCGCTGGAGGAGGAGGTCGATCGGCGCGAAGTCGGTCCACATGGCGTCGAAGTCAAGATCGAGGCTCTGCTCGATCACCTGGGTTGCGACGAGGACGGCCCGCTCGGGTCGTTTCGAATTCGGTCGTTTCGAACCGTCGCCCGGGCCGAAGCGTCGGATTACCCGTGCCTCGCGCTCGGCGCGCTCGGCGAACGGGAAACGAGCGTGGAGCAGATCAACGAGCGGGAGCCCGTCCGATGCGAGCCCGGGAAGCCGACCTCGCAACCGGAGAAACGTTGCCTGGGCCCGGTCCACGGTATTGCACACGACCGCGGCGCAACCACCCTCGGCGACGAGTCCGACAAGGGCGTCCAACTCGTCTTCTTCCATCGCGCCATCGGCTCGCGAGCGAACCCACGCGATCCCGAGCGACCGGCGCGACGCATCCGAGGCCTCGAGCGCAAGGGAGCCGGAGCGAGGAGCCGACAGCCAGGCAACCCGGGGGTACAGGTCGTCGGGGACGGCCGGCGGCATCAATCCGGCTCCTTTCGCGTACGCCGCGAGGAGCGCCGAGCGCTTTGCGGTCGGGAGTGTCGCCGAGAGGACGACAACGCTCGAGTCGAGCGCCGCGAGCCACTCGACGAGGCGCTCGATGAGCGTCGACACGTACGTGTCGTAGGCGTGCACCTCGTCGACGATGACGACCCGGCCGGCGAGACCGAACAGCCGGACGAACACGTGCCGGGTGACGAGCGCGGCAAGGAGCGCCTGGTCAACGGTACCGACGCCAAAGGGAGCGAGCAGGCCACGCTTTCGGGCGGTGAACCACGTGCTGGCGACGACCGCGCCTGGCCTGGTGGGGTCATCGGGGTCGACGTCGGTCGCAGCGAACAGCTGGTCGCCGGTGCGGCGGAGTTCCTCGAACTCGGCGGAGAGCGCCGCGTGCCCGTGGAGAAGCTGGAGGACGATGGTCTGGTCGGGGTATCGCCTGCGGAGTGCGTTGCGAACTCGCTGGAACATCTGGTCGCTCGTCGCCTGGGTCGGGAGCGCGACGTACGCACCGCGCGCGCCGGTGGCGGCGCTCCAGCGGTCCGCAAGAAAGAGAGCAGCCTCGGTCTTTCCCTCCCCCATCGGCGCCTCGATGACGACGATCCCGGGTTCCTGGAACTCGTAGGCGAGGCGCTCGGCGACCTCCTGGAGCGGCCGCGGCGCGACGCCGAACATCGCCTCGAACCCGATCGGCCCGGCCTCCCGCGGGAGCGCTCGCCACCCCAGGCGATCGAGCGCAGCATCGGCGCGTCCGCGCGCGCCCGCCGCGTATGTGTCGACATCGATTGAGGCGGGCGGATCGGTCCCGGCGGGCACCTCGTAGGGGAAGAGGTCGACGTTCGACCCGATCCAGTCCGCGACGCTCACGAGGCCCGCCACGAGCATGCTTGCGCGAGAGGTCCGGGTGGTCGGAGGTGCCAGACCGTCCAGGCCGGCCACGTGGTCCACGACGTCCGCAAGCTCAGCGCGGGCGTCGCCCCATGCGGGTCCGCCCGCAGAGCCAGGGCCGATCGCGATGATGTCCGTCGCGGCGGGGAACACGCCATGATGGCCACCTGATAGGACGCCGAATGCAGCCGCGAGCGGACGGTCGATCGCGTGCCGCTGGAGTAGCCCAGGCAGCGCATATGCGGTGAGCAGGTCGTGTCTCGCCCGGCTGATGTCGCCGCTGGGATCGAGGCCACCGCGCTTGAGCATGGCACGATGCGAACCGTCGGGATCCGGAAGTGTGCCGAGCTGGAACGCTGGCGACGCCTTGCCGAGGTCGTGGAGACCTGCGAGGGCAGCCACCCACCGTCCGGCCGCATCCTCGTCGAGCCCGAGGTCGCGCGCGACCCACGCTCGGGTGCGCGCGGGAAGGATGTCGCCCCAGATTGACTCTGCGACGGCCAGCACATCAACCAGATGGCAGACGAGCGGGTGGTAGCCCCTTGTTCCGTCGCCGTACTTACCCCAGATCGCAGGCCACATCACCGACGACTCTGGCCTCGTATGCACACGCCCGCCTGGTGCCTGACAGCTCCAATCACGGTTCCTGTCCCGCGGGGCCTCTCTCAGCCAAGACCAGTGGTCCGCTCACCCACAGCCGCCCCGGCGACTGGATGCTAGCCGGTCCGTGTGCCAGCTTGTCTGTCACACGCACGGCCGGCACGCCATGCGGACAACCTTCCCTAAGCCGCTCTATAGCCACGAAGAAGGGGTGGTCGGGTGGGGGCACCGCCCGCCACGTGAATCAGGTGAAGCCTCCCGGGTCGCCGGGTCAGGCCGGCGAGGGTGGCGGCGACAACGTCCTCTTCGTCGGCGCGTAGCGGAGTGCGCCACGCCGCGACCGAACTCCTCCTCGATCGTCGCGAACTCGCTCTCCGAAGCTTCAGACGTCCGGACGATGCTTCCCGGCTCTGGGTCGAACCCGACGCCACAGCTGCACTGCTTGATCGCGGGTCGGATCGCCAGCAGGGCGTCGCTGATGCGGTCGATTGTGGCGCGATCGATGTCGCGTTTCTCCACGCGGGCAGAGAGGCGGATTTGCGACGCGTCTGAGGCGGCGGATGTGCTCTCGGATGACGGAACGACGACGACGTATTCACCCGCTTCCTCGTCCAGATAGATGCCGAGGGCGCCCCTAGAGTCCGCCAGCGCTTGGAGCCTGACCCCATCCGCATCCCGCCAGGCCTCCTGCGCGGCCGCTTCGATTGACCCATCAGCGTTGCCCACCGTCGTGGCGGACACGCTCGATGTCGTTTGGCAGCGCCGGGACTGCGACCAGTACGACGGTACGGCTGCCGTGTTGGGATGGACGCCCATTGCTCATGCTCGGACCCTCCTACTCCCACTGAACGTGCCGATGGGACTCTCCCCCGCTCGGCGTCAATAGCGAGACCTGCCTACTCGATGAGGTTCCGGACGGGGGCAGTGAGGGATGCGGACTGCGCGCCTCGACGGGGGGCGGTCCTGCGACTACAGCGGCAGGCGGCCCTCGCGAGCCACCAGCTCGAGCCAGGGGCGCTCGGTGGCGATCGTCGTCGCGCGGCCGTGGCCGGGGAGGACGCGGAGGGCGTCGGGGAGCATGGCGAGCCGCCGCAGCGACTC
>JAKAMV010000278.1 GCA_021812735.1 Chloroflexota bacterium
GGCGGGGGCGCGTATGTCGTGACGCGGCTCGGCCTGGCCGATCTCGAGGCCGGGTACGCGCTCAGTCAATTGCACGGCTCGGTGGGCGAGCAGCTGCGCGTCACCTATACGCTGCGCAACACCAGCTGGCTGCCCAAGCCGTGGCTGGAGGTCGAGCACGCCTCGACGCTGCCGGCGCCACTTCCGGGTCGGGCGCTCGCGCTGCCGCCACGCGGCGAACGCACGTGGATCGCGCGGGTCCCCCTCACGCGGCGCGGTCACTTTCACATCGATCCGCTCCAGATCCGCACGAGCGACCCGTTCGGGCTCTTCGAGGCGTCGGCGGGCGTCGGGCGGGGCGCGACGCTGGTGGTCTACCCGCGGGTCGAGCCGCTGCCGTTCTGGCGCGTGCCGGCCACCTCTCTGGACGGGACCCATGCGAGCCGGGAGCGCACGTTCCAGACCACGCCGCTCGTGACGTCGGTGCGCCCCTATCTGCCAGGCGATGCCTACCACCGCATTCACTGGCCGACCACGGTGCGTCAGCAGGAACTCTACGTCCGGGAGTTCGATCTGGAGCAGGCGGCCGACGTCTGGATCTTCCTCGACCTCGACCCGGCGGTCCAGACTGGACGGGGCGACGAATCGACCCTCGAGGCCGCGGTCCGCGTCGCCGCCGCGGTGGGAGCCCGGGCGCTCGCCGAGAACCGCGCAGTCGGGCTGACCTCGGCCGGGCGACAACTGCCGGTCCTGCCCGCTGATCGCGGCCCGCGGCAGCACCAGAAGCTGATGCAGCTCCTGGCCGCCGCGCAGGCGAACGGCGCGGTCCCGCTGGTTGAGTTGCTGGTCCAGGGGCTTGGTCGGCTGCGCCGCGGGATGACGGCGGTGGTGGTCACGCCCTCGCTCGAGACGGCATGGGTTCGCCCGCTCGCCGCGCTGCGGGCTCGGGGCGTCGGCGTCGCGGTCTGCCATCTCGACGCGGTCGCGTACGCGACGCTCGCCGCGCCCAGCGGCGGCCGGGTGGCACGCTCGACGGCGCAGGAGGAGGCCACCCGGGCGCTGCGGGCGGTGCGTCACGCCCTGGCCGAGTACGACCTGCAGGTGTACGAGATCGTGCCCCGTGTGCAGCTGGGCGAGCTGCTCGTGGCGCCCGGTGGGGCGCCGCTGCGGAAGGTCGTCTGATCCGATGCTCGAAGAGCGCGACGTGCGGCGCACCTTGCCGACCCGACCGGTGGAGGGCTGGCTGAGTGTCTTCGCCCTGCTGGCCATGCTGCTGATCCTGGGATCGGCGGTCGACGATGCCCACTGGGCAGGTTGGGTCCCGGGCACCCTGGTGAGCCAGACCGCGTTCCTGCCACTCTGCCTCGTCCTGGGTGCGGCGTGGGGCTTCAGCGGCGCCAAGTTGCGCTGGCACGGGCTGCTCGTGCACGCGACGGGCGCGCTCCTCGGGGCCGCCTGCGCCATCCTCGTGGTGGCGGGCACGATCCCCGCGGTGCACGGCGTGACGGTGCCGTCGCCGGATCCCTTCCGATTGGCCAACCTCGTCGCGTCCGTCCAGCTGTTCCTGCGCGACGTGGTCGCGCGACAGGTCCGTTCGGACCAGACCTCCGCGTTTCTGCTGGTGGTCGCCACGGTGGGCTGGGCGAGCGGCCAGTTTGCGGCCTTCGCGGTGTACCGGCACCACCGTCCGATGAGTGCTGTGCTCTTCCTCGGCCTGCTGCTCCTTGCCAGCATGTCGCTGACGCTGCGGCACCAGTACCCGTACCTGATCCTGTACGCCGCCGCCGCGCTCTTCCTGCTGGTGCGGGTGAGCCTGGCCGAACAGGGCGTCCTCTGGTCGCACGCGCGGGTAAGCGATGCCGCGGCCGCCTTCTCGCTCTACCTGCGCAACGGAATCACCTTCATCACGGTCGCGCTGGGCGGTGCCGTGCTGCTCACCGCGACGGCGAGCTCGGCGCCGCTGCGGCCGCTCTGGACGAACAGCGCCGATCAGTTCGCGGCCTGGGCGACGCAGTTCGATCGGCTGGCGAGCGGCGTGGTGGCGCCGATCCGTGGCCCATCGGGGCTCTTCGGGGCGTCGGAAACGATCCAGGGGTTCTGGCAGGGATCGCCGGCCCTAGCCTACGAGATTCGGACCAGCGACGGCCAGGGGTACTACTGGCAGGGCGCCACGTACGACGAGTTCGACGGGCACACCTGGAAGCAGAGCGATCGCACGACGAGCGCCCCGGTGGCGGCCGGGCAACCGGTCCTCGCCGGCAGCAGCGACCAGGTGACGCCCGGCCGTGGGTACCGGCGTGTGACGGTCACGGTCGCCCCTGTCAACACCGGTGAGCCCACGATCCTCGCGCCCGAGACGCCGTATACGGTCTCGCTGCCAGTGCAGGTGGACACCGCCGCTCCGGGCGGCCCGCTCGACGCCATCCGTCTCACGACACCGCTCGGCGAGGGCGGTTCGTACCAGGTCACCGCGCTCGTGCGCACCGACCGCGGCCAGGTGACGGCGAACGAGTTAGCCGCCGCGGGGACCGTCTACCCCGCATGGGCCAGGCGCTACATCTCGATCGAGCCGGGGAGCATCGGCCCGCTCGTGCGGCAGCAGGCGGAGCGCATAGTGGCCTCGCTGCCCGCCGCTGCGCGCGACCCCTACCACGTCGCACAGGCGCTGCAGGACTGGCTCTACCGCGGCGGCAACTTCATCTACGACACCGACGTGCAGGGGGCCTGCGCGCCCGGGACGCCGGTGCCCGACTGCCTGCTGATCAGCCGGCGCGGCTACTGCGAATACTTCGCGACCACGCTCGTGATGATGCTGCGCACGCAGCAGATCCCGGCGCGCTACGTGCTCGGGTACCTGCCCGGGCGGCCGGTCGGACAGGGCCTCTTCCAGGTCGATCTGGCCGCCGCCCACGCCTGGGTCGAGGTCTACTTCCCGCACTATGGCTGGGTGCGCTTCGATCCGACGCCCGGCAACGCGACCAACGGACAGCGGCCGACCGACCTCCCGGCGGGCCCGCCCGTCCCGACTTCGAGCGTCAAGCCGGGCGCGGGTGCCACGCCACACCTCGGTCCGACATTCGTGCCGGACGCCGGCGCCAATGGTGGGAACCCGCGCCGCAGGCTGCCGAACGAGGGTCAGGCCGGGAGCGGGGGTGCGGGGGGTGCGGGTGGCGCTGGGCTCGTGGGGCCGCTGGCGAGCGGGCTGCTCGGACTGGCGATGCTGCTCGTGCTGTGGACGAAGCTGGGGTGGGGCGCGACGGCGAACCCGACCCGGGCGTACAGCGGAATCGCCCGCCTGGCCTCGCGCTTCGGGTACGCGCCGCGCCCCGGTCAGACGGTCTACGAGTACGCGGCGATGCTCGGGGATGTGTTGCCGTCGGCCAGGCCGGACCTGGAGGTGGTGGCACATGCCCGCGTGGAGGCAACGTACGGCCGCCGCACCCTGGGGACCGCGCGGGCGGCTGCGGTCCGCCGCGCGTATGGCCGGCTGCGCGTGCGCTTGCTGGCGCTCGCCTTGCGCTGGGGCCGGCGGCGCTAGAGCCCGGGTGTCGTCGCCGGCATCTCGCCCCGTGCGGCAAGCGGCGCCAGGTGGTCGACCAGGTTGTGGGCGCGCAACGCCGCGCGACCGCCGCGGAGCTCGACCACCGAGACGCCGCAGAGCCCGAACGGAAACCGCCAGAACGCCTCGAGCGGCAGGTCGAGCAGCGCCAGCAGCAGGACGCGCAGCAGGCCCTCGTGCGCCACGATGATGGCCCAGGGTGGACGCTCGCCAGTGGAGAACGGAACCGCGGCCGCCCCGCCGGGCATCGCACCCCCACCGGGCATCGTACCCGTACCGGGCGGCCCGGCGGCCGCTCGCACGGCGAGCGCCCCCCACAGATCGTCGAGGAAGCCGGTCGCGCGTCCCTGGACTTCGCTCAGCGACTCGCCGCCGGGGGCGTGGACGTGGACCGGATCGCGTCGCCAGCCGGCCAGCGCCGCGCCGTCGTTGCGTGCGATATCGGCCGCCGTGCGGCCCTCCCACGCGCCTTGGCCGATCTCGCGCAGTCGACCGTCGGGGCGCAGCGCGAGCGGCGGGTCCCACCGCTCGGCGATCGCGGCGGCCGTCGCCGCGGCCCGCTGGAGCGGTGAGTGCCAGCAGCCGAGCGGGGGTCCCGCAGGGAACGGCGATACGAACACCGTGGACGAGTCGGCGAGCCGAGCCGCGACCAGCGCGGCCTGGCGCCGACCGAGCGTGGAGAGGGGCGGATCGGCAGCTCCCTGGAACCGCCCCTCGGCGATCCATGTTGACTCGCCGTGGCGGACGAGCACGATCGTCGCATCGGGCGCCGGCCCGCGTCCCGAGCCGGCCGGGGCGTCGTCACTCACCGGGCGACAATCGGATCAGCCAGAGGTCGAGCACCTCGGGGTCCGCGCGAATCTCGGCCGCGGCCTCGTCCGGCACCGGATCGTCGAGGGCCAGGATCATCTTGGCCTCTTCGCGCGGCGCGCGGCGGGCGAGGTGCATGGCGCTGATGTTGACGTCGTGCTTGCCCAGGATGAGCCCGACACGCCCCATCGTGCCAGGGCGATCGCGGTGTCTGGTCACCAGCATGTGCTGCGCCGGCGCCATGTCGACCCAATCGTCGCCGAGGCGCACGATGCGCTGCTCGCCGCCGGCCACGGTGCCCCCGACGGTCGTCGCGCCCGAGAGCGTCACCAGCGAGGCAAACGGTCCGCCGTCGGGCAACTTGCGCTCGATGAGCGTGATGCCGCGGGCGCGGGCGATCGTCGGCGCGTTGATCTGGTTGACCCGCTCGGTGGTGCTCACCTCGAGGAGGCCGCGGAGGACCGCCGCGGCGAGCGGCCCGGTCTCGTGGCCGGCCAGTTCCCCGGCGATCTCCAAGGTCAGCTCGCCAGCGGGGCCGGGCGCGAGCTGCGCGTAGAGCTGGCCGAGGGTCTCCGCGAGCGGCAGGAACGGGGCCAGCGCTTGCGCGGTCTCGGGCGTGACGAGCGGCGCGTTCACCGCATAGACCGCCGGTCGGCCGTCGAGGACATCGAGCACCTGCTCGGCCGCCTCGACGGCGACGCGGACCTGGGCCTCCGCCGTCGAGGCCCCGAGGTGCGGCGTCAGGACGGTGTTCGGGGCGTCCAGGATCGGCGAGCCGGTGGGCGGTTCGACGGCGTAGACGTCGAGGCCGGCGCCCGCCAGGCGCCCCTCGCGCAACGCGACGGCAAGCGCCGCCTCGTCCACCACCGACCCGCGCGAGACGTTGAGCAGGAACGCGGTCGGCTTCATGCGCGCGAGCTGCGGTCCGCCGATGAGGCCTTTGGTGGTGCGCGTCACGGGCACGTGGAGGGTCAGCACGTCGGCGCCAGTGAGCACTTCGTCGAACGTGCGCAGCGCGACGCCGTGATGTGCCGCCGCTTCCGGCGAGACGAACGGGTCGTGGCCGATCACTTCCATCTGCAGGCCCCGAGCGCGGTCCGCGACGGCCATGCCGATCTTGCCCAGCCCGACGATCCCCAGCGTCTTGCCGCGCAGCTCGACGCCGGTGAAGGCGCTGCGCTTCCACTCGCCCCGGCGGACCGACGCGTCGGCGGCGGCGATGCGGCGGGCGAGCGCGAAGATCAACGCGATGGTGTGCTCCGCGGCGGCCACCGTGTTGCCCGTCGGCGCGTTGACCACCACGATCCCGGCGCGCGTGGCGGCGTCGAGGTCGACGTTGTCGACTCCCACCCCGGCACGGCCGATGACCGCCAGGCGCGACCCGGCGGCGATCGCGTCCGCATCGACCTTCACCTGGCTGCGCACCATCAAGGCGTCGTACTCGGGCAGCGCGGCGAGGAGCTCCTCGCGCGAGAGCCCGGTGCGGACGTCGACCTGATGGTGGGCCCGCAGCAGCGCGACGCCCTCCTCGGCAAGTGGTTCGGCGACCAGGATCTTCATGCCGCGGCCCCCTTCCCGGCCGGGGCGGTGGCAGTCGCGCCGGCGGCAAGCGCGGCATCGGCGGCGCGGACGGCTGCCGCCAGGGCGGCCCCCCGATCCACCGGCCTTCCCCCGGCGATGAGCGCTTCTTCGAGGATCTCGAGGGCGGCCAGGATCTGGTTGACGGTGACGTCTCCCAGATGGCCGACGCGGAAGACCAGGCCGGTCAGCTTGCCCTGCCCACCTGCCAGGACCAGTCCCCGGCGGCGCAGATCGGCGTTGAAGCTCTTCCAGTCCATCTCACCCGGGACCAGCGCCGCGGTCACCGTGTTCGAGGCGTGGGCGGGGTCGGCGAAGAGCCGGAACCCGAGCGCGGCGAGCCCCGCGCGTGTCGCGGCCCCGCACGCCGCATGTCGGGCGAAGATCGCCGGGTACCCCTCGGCCTCGATCAGTGCCAGCGCCACGTCGAGCTGGAAGCAGACGCTGACGGGTGGCGTCCAGGGCGTCGAACCCTTCTCGGCCGCGTCGCGGTGCGCCTTCAGGTCGAGGTAGAAGCGGGGCATCGTGGCGCGCTCGGCGGCCGCCCAAGCACGTGGCGAAACGGCGATCATCGAGAGGCCCGGCGGAACCATCCAGCTCTTCTGCGAACCGGTCACGACGACGTCCAGCCCCCAGCCGTCTGTGTCGAACGGCACCGCTCCTAGACCGCTGATCGCGTCGACCACCAAGAGCGCCTCGGGGGCGGCTTCGCGGACGGCGGCAGCGAGCGCCTCGACCGGATTGGTGACGCCCGTCGACGTCTCGTTGTGCGTGAGCAGGACGGCAACCGGGGCGCGTCCCTCGCGGCGCATCCCGGCGATCGCCTCCCGCACGGCGTCGGGCTCTGCCGCGCGCCCCCATTCGACGGGCAGCACCGTGACGTCGGCGCCGTAGCGCGTCGCGATCTTGGCGAAGCGGTCGCCGAAGGCGCCGATGCTGACCGCGAGGACCGGATCGCCCGGCGAAAGGTGGTTCACCACCGCCGCCTCGAGCCCGCCCGTGCCCGAGGCCCCCACCAGCAGGATCTCGTTCTTGGTGCGGAACCCGCGTTGGAGGGCCGGGACCACGCGGCCCATCAGCGCCGCGAATTCCGGCCCACGGTGGTTGACCATCTGCCGAGCACCGGCTTCTCGAACGGCGTCGGGTAACGGGGTGGGTCCCGGCACGCGCAGGTGCGCTTCGAGGTTGGCCACGGTCTGCTCCCAGTGCGGCGTGATCGATGCGGCGCGGTCCCTCGCCGGCGGGAACGCGCCAGGCGATCGTAGGTCCAGTTGACGTTGGACGTCCAGTGAGGCATATATGAGTACATACAGCAAGCCCGACGAGACGGGGAGGACGCCTTCATGGCGACCACGGCGCAGGCAGGCGGCGGACGGCCGACGAGCACGAGGCGGACGACCATTCTGTTGCCCGCCGACCTGCTCCTGCGCCTGGATCGCCTCGCACGGACGACCGGGCGGACGAAGACGGCCCTGATCGGCGAGGCCATCGCGGCCTACGTGGACGCGTCGGAAGCGCCCCGCCGGCCGTTGCCGTTCGTGGGGATCGGGCGGAGCGGTCACGGCCGGCTCTCGCTGGACGCGGGCCGCATCGCGGCGCGCGAGATGGGGGAGACGCGACGGTGACCGCGCTGCTGGACGCCAGCATCGTGGTCGCGGCCGCCGACCGCGCCGACCACAACCATGCGACCGCCGCGGCCTGGTTCGAGGCTACGAGCGAGCCGCTCGCCATCGGTGCGGTCACGCTGGCCGAGTGCGAACACGTGCTCCAGCGTGCGCTCGGCCCGAGCGCCGCGGAGGCGTTCCTCGCGGCGATCACGGACGGCGCCATCGACCTGGTCGGGCCCACGCGCGCCGACGTCGCGCGGGCGAGCGAACTGCGTAGGCTGGCCGCCGAGCCGCGCTGTTCGTTGGCCGACGCGCTGACCGTGGCGCTCGCGGAGCGGCTGGGGGCCGCCCGCATCGCCACGTTCGACCGGCGCCCGTACTCGGTGCTGCGTGCGGTGGCCGGTCGGTCGTTCGAGCTCGTCCCCTGAGGTACCCGAAGCACTAGACTGCCATGGTGCCGCGCCGCCGCCCCGCCCCCGAGGCCCCCGCCCCCGAGGCGTCCTCCCCACTCCTCATGGCCGAACCCTCCACCGCGCGCCAGCCCCTCGCCGCGCGGATGCGGCCACGCACGCTCGACGAGTTCGTGGGACAGACGCACCTGGTCGGCCCAACGGGTCCCTTCCGGCGCTTTGCCGCACGTGGCGCGCTACCCAGCATGATCCTGTGGGGCCCGCCGGGGAGCGGCAAGACGACCCTGGCCCGTCTCCTGGCGGCGGCGGCCGGCGCCGAGTTCCGCACCCTGTCGGCCGTGATGAGTGGCGTGGCGGAGGTGCGGGCAGTGATTGCGGCAGCCCGTGCGCGACCGGAGGCCGACGCACCGGCGACGCCGACGGTCCTCTTCATCGACGAGATCCACCGCTTCAACCGCGCGCAACAGGACGCGCTGTTGCCGCACGTCGAGGACGGCACCGTGACGCTGATCGGCGCGACCACCGAGAACGCCTATCTCTCGGTGAACCCGCCGCTGCTCAGCCGTATGCGCGTCTTTCGACTGGAGCCGCTCGGCGAGGACGAGATCC
Organism: Chloroflexota bacterium; assembly: GCA_021812735.1. Next base: position 8,553 of record JAKAMV010000278.1, read on the forward strand.
GCCGCGTCGCCGAGGCGGCGCTCCTGGACGAACGCGGTTTGGCGGGCCGCGTCGTGTTGGCGGGCGACGTGCTGGCCTTGCTCGTCCAGATGGCCGGAGGCGATGCGCGCCAGGCACTCAACCTTCTCGAGGCGACCGCCGCGCTGGCCGAAGCGGGCGGGCTTCTGGACGCGGGGGGCCGCGTGGCGCCCCGCCGCGAGGACCTCGAGGCCGCGGCCCAGCAGCGCGCCGCGGCGTATGACCTGGTTGGAGACCGCCACTACGACACGATCAGCGCGTTCATCAAGAGCGTGCGCGGGAACGATCCCGACGCCGCGCTCTACTGGCTCGCGGAGCTGATCGTGGCCGGCGAGGACCCGCGCTTCATCGCGCGGCGACTGATCATCCTGGCCAGCGAGGACGTGGGGAACGCCGACCCGCGGGGGCTCCAGCTGGCGGTGGCGGCAGCGCAGGCGCTGGAGTATGTCGGGCTGCCCGAGGCGCAGTACGCGCTCGCCCAGGCGACGGCCTTCCTGGCCGCCGTGCCGAAATCGAACCGCGCGGGTCGGGCGTACTTCGCTGCCAGAGCCGACGCCGAGGCGCTCGCGCCGCTGCCCGTGCCGCTCCACCTGCGGAACGCGCCCGTGCCCGCCATGAAGCGCCACGGGATCGGGGTCGGCTATCGCTATCCGCACGACTACCCCGGGGCCGACGTCGAGCAGCAGTACCTTCCGGATAGGCTCGTCGGGAAGCGCTACTACGAACCCTCGGACCAGGGCCTGGAACGGCAACTCGGGGAGCTGATGGAGCGGCGCCGCGAACGGCGGCGGACCCCACCGGACGCCGGAGGTGGTTGACCTTCGAGCGCCTCGACGCCGAGCTCAGCGACCTTGCCAACACCATCGCGGCAGCGGGCCGCGACCCCATGGAGATCAGCATGCCCGACCGTCCGATCCGCGTCCTCTTCGTCTGCACCGGCAACTCCGCGCGCAGCCAGATCGCCGAGGCGCTGCTGCAGCACCACGGAGGTCCGGACTTCGAGGTCTGCTCCGCTGGGACCGAGCCGCGGGGCGTCAACCCGTACACCGTCCGCGTGCTCGGTGAGGTCGGCATCGACTGGTCGGGGGCGCGGTCCAAGTCGGTAACGGAGTTCCTCGATCGGCCCTTCGACTACGTCATCACGGTCTGCGACCGGGCGCGCCAGGTCTGCCCGGTCTTCCCGGGTGAGCACAACGCGCTCCACTGGGGCCTCGAGGACCCGGCCGAGGTCGAGGGCACTGACGCCGAGAAGTTGGCCGCCTTTCGGCGCACTCGGCTGGAGATCACCAACCGGCTGCGTCCGTTCATCGAGCTGGCGCGGAGAGCGCGGCGGGCGACGCCGTTGACGGCGGGACCGGGGTGACCGACGGGGCCAGGGTCGCCGTTGGCGGGTAGAGAACGCCGAGCAGCGCCGCCACGATCGCGTCGGGGTTCGTCGCGTCGGTGTTCATCAGCACCGCGATCGTGAGGCCATTGCCCGGAAAGTAGCGCATGGCCGCGTGGTAGCCCGAGAGCAGCCCAGAGTGCCCCCATGACAGGCGCCCGGAGAAGGCGATCTGCTGGGCACCGAGTCCGTAGGGCCAGCGTGGCTTCAGGCCCC
>JAKAMV010000279.1 GCA_021812735.1 Chloroflexota bacterium
CGCCGCGCGGCCGTGCCCGGGCGCGAACGCGGGCGCGTCCCCGGTGTGGTGTTCCGATCCACTACGGGCACACACGCCCCGATGCAGGCACCTCCAGGCGGAGCAGGTAGGCGTCCGCGACGGCGTTGATGCATGGGTCGCCCCGTCCGAGGCTGCCGTGACCGTTGCCGTCGCGCGCAACGAGCACACCCGAGACGAGCTGGTGCGAAAGCGACACGCCCCACCGGTAGGGCGTCGCGGCATCGCCGGTCGCCGCGAAGACCAGGATGGATGGCGCACCCTTCGCGTGGACCGGCCCGGGCAGGCGCTGGGACGGCACGGGCCAGAAGGCGCAGGGAAGGCCCGAGTAGGCAGCGAGCCCGGCGAAATCGGGCGCCGTGGCGCGCAGCCCGTCGGCCAGTTTCGCGTACCACTCGGCGTCGCGCGGGAGGGGCCAGTCGAGGCAGGAAACGGCCATGTTCGCGTCCATGAGACGGTTGACGCCCGCTGCCATGTTCGCGAAGAGCGCGGCGTCCCCGTGGCGAGCGTCGTCAAGGGCCTGCGCGAGCTCCTTCCACGCGCCCGCCTGGAGCAGCACCAGGACGCCGCCCCAGGCCTGCCCGGCCGAGACGCCGTCGATCGGAGCGTCGGCGAAACGAGCCATGAGGGCATCGAACGCGTGCCGCGTCCCGCCGTCTGACCAGAACGCGCACGTCCGGTCGGCCGCGCACGACGCCAGGAAGAGGTCGAGCTGGTGCTGCAGGGCGGCCGCTCGATCGCCCGCCTCGGTGGCGGCGTCGAGGGCCGGGTCGAACGGGGCATCGAGGATCATCGCCCGGACCCGCGTGGGAAACCGCTCCGCATACAGCGCGCCGATGAGCGCGCCGTACGACATCCCCACGTACGTGAGCTTTGGCTCGCCGAGCGCCGCGTGGATCTGCTCGAGGTCGCTTGCGACGTTCTCCGTTCCCACGAAGGGGAGCAGCTCGCCGCTCTCCCTTTGGCATGCGGCGTCGAACTCCCTGGCCGTGGCGATCCATTCCGCTCGTTCGGAGGCGTTCCGTGGATATGGCTGACCGGGCTGCGGGAAGGTGCCCAGACACCGGATCTGGGGGCTGCTCATCCCGATGCCGCGGGGATCGAAGCTCACGATGTCGAAGCGCGCGCGCATCGCGGGCGTGAAGAGTGTGTCCGTGCCGAAGCGGATCGCGTCGATGCCCGAGATGCCCGGGCCTCCGGGGTTGAAGACGATGGAGCCGATGCGATGCGCAGGATCGGTGGCCGGGAGCCGGGCCAGCGCGATGGTCAGCTGGGGGCCTGCCGGGTGCGCGTAGTCGCGGGGCACCTTGAGACTGGTCATCTCCAGTCCGTTGGTGCCTGAGAGCCACCGAAGGGCCGGGGTCGTCTGAGACTGCTGCGGCGCAATACTTGTGCCCGGCGGGGCCGACGTCGTGCCGGCGCATCCGGCGAGCACGGTGATCGCCGCGAGGATTGCGAGCGTCTTGCTCATGGACACGCCTCGCCCGGGGGTCTCGCCAGTGGCTCGGCGCAGTCAAGGTCGCCTGGGCATGGCCGCGCGTCAACGCCCCCCGTCGTGCGATGACAGCATTCCGTCTATTCACCGGGGGGCAAGTGCCGAAGGACCCGCATTCGCGTGGACGGCACGAGCACGGCATCCCAGCGCGTGTCGCAGTGGACCGAGCACCTGGCACGGCTGAAGGCGCAGCTTGAGTTACTGGGCTTGCAGCCGGATGTCCTCCCTGGCGGGGTGGGCAAGAAGACTCGACGCCTCATCACCGACCGACTCGCTCCGGCCCGATCCGGGGATGGCGTCACCCTCCTCGCGACTGGCAGCTTCCTCGGCGAGGGCTTCGACTGCCCGCCGCTCGACACGCTCTTCCTGGCGTTCCCGATCGCGTTCAGGGGCCGCCTGGTTCAGTACGTCGGGCGCGTGCTCCGCCCGATCGACGGCAAGACACGGGTCGAGGTCCACGACTACGTCGACATGGGCGTACCCGTGCTTGCCCGCATGCACACCAAGCGCCTGGCCGCGTATGCGAGCCTCGGGTTCGACGTGCGTGCGAACGTGGTCGGCCGAGCGTGATAGACGCCGGAGCGGGCGACCCCATTGATGTGAGCTCGGGCGCGGCGGACGGATGGTATCGGATCCTTGACTGCGGCCTACGCAGCGTAGCCCGCGGACCCTGATTCCTGTCAGGCAGTCAAGCCGCGCAAGCAGCGCTCTAACCCCGCGACCTCGCTCTCCAGCAGCAACGAAACCGGGATATTGAGGTCAGTCGCGGCACGTTTGTCTCCTCTCGCCCCGAGCGTCGTCCGCGCACCGATCCTGCCGTGCCCTGATAAGATCACCACGAAATGCGAAACGTGGTGGATCGGACCAGGCTTGATCGACAGGGACGTCTCGTCATCCCCGCACGGGTGCGCGCCGCTGCCGGGCTGACGCCGGGGAGCCCGCTCGCGGTGCGCGCCAGCCACGGCCGAGTGATCGTGGAGCCCCTGGACACCATCGAGCGGAAGATGTGGCGGGCTGCGGCGCGTGCGCGCCCGGGCGATGCGACAGCGGAGCTGCTGGAGGAACGGCGGCGCGAGGCCAAGAGCGAGCGCTGAGGTGCCCGCCGGACCGCCCGTCGTCCTCGATGCCTCCGCGCTCGTGGCGTACGCGCGAGATGAACCGGGCGCCCGGATCGTGGCGGCGCGCCTGCGCAGCAGCGAGCGGGTGCTCGTCTCGGCCGTCAACTGGGCGGAGGCAGCCGGCAAGCTCCGCGAATACCGGATGCCGCCCGCCATCCTTCGCCAGGCGCTGGCTTCGGTCGAGACCGAGATCGTCACGTTCGCCGAGGCGGACGCCGACGTCGTCGGTGAGTTGACGCCTCGACTGCGCCTGCTCGGCCTTTCCCTGGGCGACCGGGCGTGCCTGGCCCTCGCGATCTCCACGCAGGCGACAGCGCTGACGGCGGATCAGTCGTGGAGTCGCCTGGATCTCGACGGGCTCGTCGTCGAACTGATCCGGTAGGCCGCACGGGCGCGCCAGGCACCGGTTTGCGACGGCCAATCCCCGCTCTGGTTTGTCAGGCCGAGCCCTCTCGCCCCGACCACAGACTCCAACCTCCAGTCCGCCGCCTGCCGTCAGCGCCGCTCAGCGCTTACCCTGCGCCGTTGCGGAGACAGACTTCCACGTCAGTTTCCGGCGTACCGACGCCATCGAGGCCACTGAGTGTCCTGCTGTCGCGGGAGTCAGTTCCCCAGGGCTGAGACCAGGTCCACTGGCACGGGCACTTCGGGCCACCCTGCATCTGTGGTGATGACGCGAGTCGCGCCGAGGACAACTGCAGTCGCGATGACCAGAGAGTCCGGCAACCTCAACCGTGCGCCGTGACGGGCGCGCAAGTCGGCGGCCCTGGCAGCGATCGCTCGGGTGATGGGCTCGACGGTCGCCGGGAGCGCGTCCACGAAGGCGTCGACCGTGTCGACTGCCTCGCCGCCCCGACGGTGCGGCGCCACCAGGATCTCGGCGTACGCCGAGGCCGGGAGCACGAGCCTGTCGCCGCGCCCGATGGCATCCCGTGTCGCGTCGACCGCCGCAGCGTGGTGCACGTCGGCCGCGTCGAGGACGGCGATGAGCACGCCCGCGTCGAGAACGGTCAGGTCCACTCGCGCCGCAGTTCGTCGAGTTCGCCCACGATATACAGGTCGGTCAGCGCGCCGGCAAAGCGAGCCACGGGGTCATCGTCGCGGATCAGCGCGACCTCTCCCGGTCCCCGGACCTCTGCCCGCAGGCGATCGCCGGTGCGGATGCCCGCCTCCTTGAGCGCATCCTGCGGGATCGTCACCTGGTGCTTGCCGCTGACGCGGGTGTACCCACGCCGACGTTTGGTCTTTACTCGCAGGTCCATGAGCAAAGCTTACCGCCACTGGCTTTGCTCGCGCAACGCACACGCGCGGCGTCGGTACTCGATCGGCTTCGGTCCCCGGCGGACCTCGATCCCGACTCTGGCGACGCGGCCCTCCATGAACGAGATGTGCGGGTTGGCGCCTGTCTCACGGGTGATACCATCAGGGTCATGGATACCGTGACGATCAGGGAGCTGCGCAATCACGGCGGCGAGGTGGTCGATCGAGTGGAGGCCGGCCTGCACGTGACCGTTACCCGAGACGGTCGCCCGGTGGCGGAGCTGCGACCGCTCCGCCGGCGTGGCCTGCGCGCTGCCGAACTCGTCGAACGATGGCACCGGCTGCCCTCGCTCGACCCGGAGGCGTTGCGCAGGGACATCGACGCGCTCATCGACAACGAGCTGTGAGTGACCCGGAGGGCCTGCTCGACACGAGCACCCTGCTCCTGCTGCCGCGCCTTGCCGATCCCTCCGTCCTCCCTGGTGTCCCCTTGATCTCGGCGATCACCCTTGCGGAACTCTCCGTCGGCCCGCTTGTGACCGACGACGACGCCGAACGAGCCCGCCGCCTCGCGCACGTGCAGCAGGCGGAGGCCGATTTCGACCCCCTTCCGTTCGACGCGGCGGGAGCCCGCGCGTTCGGGCAGGTCGCCGCCTCGCTGCGCCGATCCGGCCGCAAGCGGGCTGCGCGGGCGTTCGATGCGCTGATCGCGGCGACCGCGATCGCCAGCGGGTTGCCCCTCTATACCTGCAACCCGGCCGACTTCGCGGACATCGACGGCCTCCTGGTCCGGCCAGTCCCGGTGCCCCAGGTCGACGCCCCGAGCTGATCCCCTTGACCAGCCTCAGTCGCAAGCGTACGTCGCATTGGGTCGGCGGTCAGCCAGCGGCCTTCCTGACGAGCTCGGCGATCCGCCTCTCGGCCGACGCCGTCAGCCTCGTGAGGGCGAAGGCGACCGGCCACATCTCCCCGTCGTCGAGCCGTGCGTCGGGCTGGAAGCCGAGGGTCGAGTACCGCACCTTGAACTTCGACTTCGCCTGGAAGAAGCAGACCACCTTGCCGTCCCTGGCGTAGGCCGGCATCCCGTAGAACGTCCGGGGCACGAGGTCCGGCGCTGTCGCGATGACGATCTCGTGGATGCGCGCCGCGATCGCCCGATCGTCTTCGGGCATCTCGGCGATCCTCGCCAGGACGTCGGCCTCGCCCTCGGCGCGCTGCTCCTCCGGGGTGAGCTTCGCGGCCTTCTTTCGCTCCCGGATGGTCTCCTGCATTGCGGCGCGCTCTTCGTCGCTCAAGACGCTGCCGGACGTCTTGACCGAGCCGGTCCGCTTCGTGGATGCCTTCGTGTCCGCCATCTGTGTTCGTCCCTCACTCGACGCGCCACCGGAGCGGCGTGATCGTGCCGGCCGTCTCCATGGACAGACTGGGACCATAGCCATTCGGGCCGGAATCTGCTTCTCCGAACCTGCTCGACGACCGACGATCGCGAGTTGAGCGACCCGCCGCGATCTCGCGCAGGAGATCCCGGACCGGCGAGCGCTCTGCCACGGCAATGGTATTCTGGGTGCCATGAGGACTACCATCGACAAGGCAGGACGCCTCGTGATCCCGCGCCCGCTCCGGGACCGGATCGGGCTCGCAACTGGTGGCGAGGTGGAGCTCGAGCTCGACGGGGCCGCGATCCGCATCGAGCCGGTCGGCGGCAGCGGGCTGCGCGAGGATGGCGGCCTGCTCCTCATCCCGGCTTCCGGAGCGCCATTGACTGCTGCGGCCGTGCGAGAGCTGATCGACGCCGACCGGCATGGACGCTGAGCCGGACGAGGTCCTGCTGCTCGATACGAGCGCTGCGGTCGCCCTCGTCGTCGAGGACCACGAGACGCACGCGGCGACCCTCGATGCGGTCCGCGGGCGTCGCCTTGGCCTTGCCGGCCACGCCTGGTTCGAGACCTACTCCGTCCTGACGCGGCTGCCCGGCGGACTCCGCCGGTCGCCGGCCGACGTGGCAGCCCTGCTGGCCCACGACTTCCCGGCGACGGCGTTTCTCGCCGACGAGGCCGCAGCCGCGCTCGGCCCCGAGCTCGCCAGGCTGGGCATCTCGGGCGGCGCCGTCTACGACGCGCTGGTGGGCGCGGCCGCCCGCCAGCACGGCAGGTTGCTCCTGTCCGGCGATGCGCGGGCGCGACCCATCTACGAGGCGCTCGGCGTTCGCGTCCGGCTGCCCGGCTGAGCGACGCCGGGCCTCTCGACGTTCCCCGAACCCGGCTGAGCGACGAGGCCGAACGCTAGGAGATACGCCGGGCCTCGTAGCCGCCGGCCGGGACGATCCTCACCTCGTAGCTCGGTTGGTCGTAGACCGTTGGGCCGCGCCGGCGCCGACCGGTCGCGATCTGGAAGCGCGAACCATGCAGCGGGCACTCGACGCAGCCGTCGACGATCCTGCCCCGGTGCAGTGGGCCGCCAGCGTGGGCGCACTGGTCATGCAGCGCGTTGATCGTGTCGCCCGTACGGACCAGGACGACGGCCTGACCGCCGACCGTGGCCCTCACCAGGCTCCCCTCGGCGATGTCGCCCACGTCGAGCGGTTGCCACGCGCCGCCGGTCGAGCGCCAGGCGTGCCGGTCGACCGCGTTGCCCAGGGCATAGACGACGTCACCACCGACGAACGCACCGCCAGCCAGGATGAGGTAGGCGAGGACCGAGAGGGCGATCGGCAGGGTGCGGTCCGTCGGTCCGCCCGCCCGGATCGCAAGCGAAACGACGTACAGGACGAGCGAGACCAGCATCACCGTGCTGTGGACCGTCGCCCGGACGCGGGCCCGGCCGTCGGTCGTCGAGTAGTCGGCAAGACCGGCGAGCGCGGCCGCGATCATGGCCAGCACCCCGATCAGCAGGGCGACGTCGGCGGCCACCGGCTGGCCGACGACGTCGAGGACGATGACCAGGGTGAGCGCCCCGATCGGCACGTCGGTCAGCAGGGCATGCAGCGGGTGGCCGAGCCAGGTCCCGGCGAGAAGATCCCGGATCGACGGGATCCGACCGAAGATGGCCGCCAGGATGCGATGGAGCCAGTCGCCGAGAGGTGTCGCCCAACCCGCCTGGGCGGCGATGAGTCGATCCAGCAGACGTCCGAGCATCCTCCACCCTCCCCGCGCATCGGCCGCGCGCCGCACCGCCGTCGCGCGATGTACCGGCCGGGCGGTCTCGCCACTGACCCTGCGCGACGGTCGGGGCGACCGTATGGGGACGCCGCGCGGGTGGGAGCCCGAAGGTTCCCGTGCCTCCCTGCCGTGGGGGCGAGTATGGACGTACACGCCCGGAATGGACAGCACCCGCGCGCGCACCCTGCAAACAGGTGGATTGCGCGCACCCTGCGCACAGGTGGATTACGCTGCCGTCCGGATCGCCAAACTCGCCGGACTCGGAGCCCCGCCCGGAGGTCCTGACCTGGCGGGGAGTTCCGGCGCACTGGAGGTGGACATGACCGACCAGACGGCTGTGGGTCCCGGCGGCCCGCTTGCCCACGTCCTTGCGCTTCGCGGCGGCATCGGGGAAGGGCATCCGATCCAGCTCGAGCATCGCGAGGCGCTCATCTACACGCTCGGGAAGGCAGCCGAACTCGAGCACCTCATCATGCTGCAGTACCTGTATGCGGCGTTCTCGCTCAAGCAGGGCGAGGCCGAGGGACTCTCTGCAGCCGGGGCCGCCGCGACGCAGCGCTGGCGCAAGACGCTCTTCGGTATCGCCGAGCAGGAGATGCTCCACCTCGCCCTCGTCCAGAACCTGCTGACCGCGGTCGGCGGGGCGCCCCGGCTGGCCCGGCCGAACTACCCGGTCCCTCCGTACCACTACCCGGCGGGCGTGCAGGTCAGCCTGCTCCCGTTCGGCGAGACGGCCCTCCGCCACTTCTCGTACCTGGAGCGGCCCCAGGGGATGGCGTTCGACGACGCGGAGGGGTTCGAGGCGCTCCAGCGGGCGACACCCGTGGTGCACGACGAAGAGGACGAGATCGCGCCGCACCTTCAGGAGTTCGACACCATCGGCCAGCTCTACCGATCGCTCGAGGTCGGCCTCGACCACCTCGCCGAGCGGCTCGGTCCGGAGCGCCTGTTCGTGGGCCAACCCAATGCCCAGGCCACGGAGGAGCACTTCCGCTGGCCGGAGCTCGTTGCGGTCGTGGACCTGCCGAGCGCACGGCGCGCGATCGACACGATCGTCGAGCAGGGCGAGGGCGCTCGCGGGGAGTGGCGCGACGCGCACTTCGGTCGCCTCCTGGGCATGCTCGACGAATTCACCGAGTTCAGGCGGACGGAGCCCGGCTTCGAGCCGGCGCGCCCCGTCGCCGCCGCCCGGGTGCGTCCGTCAACGCATGGCCCGGCGCTCCCCACGATCTCCGATCCCGGCACGGCACGGGCGATGGACCTGCTCAACGTCGCCAACGAGGTCCTGCTGCAGGTGCTGTCTCGCTACTTCGCTCACACGGACGAGTCGGACGCGCAGCTCGGCGTCCTGGCCGATGTCGCGGTCGGGCTCATGTACGGGGCGGTCAAGCCGCTCGGGACGGTGATCACCAGCCTCCCCATCGGGCTCGACCACCCCGGCCTGACGGCGGGTCCCACGTTCGAGCTGTTCTACGAGGTGGACTACCTCCTGCCACACCGCGACGCGGCGTGGGTGCTCATGGAGGAGCGGCTTCGTGACGCGGCGGCGTTCGCCGTGCGCTGCACCGCCGCCTGCAGCCCCGCGGTGATGGGCCCGCTTGCCAAGGCGGCGGCTGCGCTCGCGAGATACGCCGACATGCTGGCAGCTGCAGCCGGGGCCGGGTAGCCCCTCGCGAGGCCCGGCGCGAGTAAGCTCGTGGGCAGCGGTTCGGCAGGCTGTCCGTGGAATGGGAGGAGGGGAGAGCGATGCCCGGTGACCCTGCCATCGACCCGACGGTGCCGCCGAGCGGGCCGGGGTGCGTGGAGTGCCTGGCGGCCGGTGGCTGGTGGTTCCATCTGCGGCGGTGTGCGCACTGCGGCCACATCGGTTGCTGCGACGCGTCACCCTCGCAGCATGCGAGGCGCCACGCCGAGGAGTCGGGACACACGGTGGTCCGCAGCTACGAGCCGGATGAGGACTGGTTCTGGGATTACGCGAAACAGCGGTACGAGGAGGGCCCCGTCCTGGCGCCTCCGCACCACCATCCCCTCGACCAGCCGGCGCCCGGACCGGCCGGCCGGGTGCCGAATGACTGGGAGCGCCAGCTGCACTGACCTTGTGACAGCCGGCCGGGTCCGGTAGTACTGACCACCGGGAGTAGCCGCATGGCGACGACGTCGCCAGGAAGACGAGGAGGAACCATGCTCGCCCTCGTGAAGGAGGCCCCAGGGCCTGGCCTGAAGCTTCGCGAGGTGCCACGGCCGGAGATCGGGATCAACGACGTGCTGATCCGTGTCCACAGGACAGGCATCTGCGGGACGGACCTCCACATCGAGAGCTGGGACCCGTGGGCCGCGCGGACCATCGTCCCGCCGCTGGTCGTCGGCCACGAATTCGTGGGAGAAGTCGCGGCCATGGGGTCCAATGTGGCGGACCTCGAGATCGGCGACCTGGTCAGCGCCGAGGGCCACATCGTGTGTGGCCGCTGCCGCCACTGTCGCGCCGGTCGTCGCCACCTCTGCGCCAACGCCATCGGCCTGGGGGTCGGTCGTGACGGCGCCTTCGCCGAATACGTGGCCGTACCCATGGCCAACGTCTGGCACCACTGGCCGGGCATCGACCCGGACGTGGCCGCGATCTTCGATCCGTTCGGGAACGCCGTCCACACGGCCCTCGCCTTCCCGGTGCTCGGCGAGGACGTCCTGGTGAGCGGTGCGGGGCCCATCGGCCTGATGACAACAGCCGTCGTGCGGCACGCCGGCGCCCGCCTGATCGTGGTCTCGGAGCCCAATCCGCTGCGCCGCGAGCTGGCGGCTCGCATGGGCGCCACCGTGGTCGTCGATCCCCGCGAGCGCGACCTCCACGACGTCCAGCACGAGCTGGGCATGGTCGAAGGCTTCGACGTGGCCCTCGAGATGTCGGGCAGTCCGGTCGCCCTCCGGACCGCGATCGCCAACATGGCCCACGGCGGCGGCATCGCGATCCTGGGCCTCCCCACCGAGGAGATCTCGCTCGACGTCAACGAGATCATCTTCAAGATGCTGACCCTGCGCGGCATCTACGGCCGGGAGATGTTCGAGACCTGGTACAAGATGACGG
>JAKAMV010000280.1 GCA_021812735.1 Chloroflexota bacterium
TCGCGCTCGACCGGGATGCCGCCGTGCGCCTCCTCGGCCCTGACGCGCTGCGCCTCCCGACGGCACCGGGCGGCCTCGACCCCGACGCGCTCGCCCGCGCGGTCGGCGCCCCGAGCGGGCGCTCGCTCCTCGCCGACATGGTGGCGCGCCGGGACCGCTCGAGGTGGGCCGCGACCGAGGCGGCGGCGCGGACCCTCGCTGGGCAGCCGCCCCGCAGCGCCCCCGCCGAGGCCGCCGGAGAGCTCCCGGAGGCGTCCAGGCTCCTGACCGCCCGCTGGCACGCCCTGAGCCCCGAGGAGCGCGCCCGCGAGGCCTACATCGACCGGAACACCGGACTTCTGAACGAGCGCGCCTTCCGGGAGCTGCCGCCCGACCCGGCGAGGCCGCTCGTCGGCCACATCTCGATCGAGGGCACGAAGTGGGTGCAGGACCACCCAGGGACGGGCCACGGGGTGGGGGATCTGCTCTACCGGATGGCCGGCAGGGCGCTCCAGGAGGTCGCGCCGGAGGCCTCGCCGGCGAAGGTGGGCGGCGACTTCGCGGTCCGGGTGAAGGACCAGGCGGAGCTCGACGGCATCCTCGAGCGCCTCAACGAGGCGATGCCGGTGAAGGGGTTCTCGGCCACCGGCGCGGCGCGGGAGGGCCTCGAGGGCGCCCAGGGCGCGCACACCGCCCAGAAGGCGGCCGCGGAGCAGGCCGGCCTGCGCGCGGAGCGCGGGAAGCGGCCCCTGGGGCTGCCGGAGGGGATGACACCGCCGGAGGTGCGGTTCCCGGAGGCTCGAGCGGAGATCCCCGTCCCGGAGGCCCTGGCGGCGCGCCACGGCGCGTTGAGCCCGCAGGAGGCCTTCCGGCGCGTCTACGTCGAGCCTGGCACCGGCATCCTCACCGCGGAGGGCTGGAACGGCATCCCGCGCAAGGCGCACGTCGCGTCCATCGACCTGAACGGACTCCAGGCCTTCAACGCCCAGCTGGGGGAGGAGGGAGGAGACGCGCTGCTGCAGGTCTTTGGTGACGACGCTCGGGCCGCCGGGGGGCCCTCTGTCGACTTCGCGCACCTCCACGGCGACGAGTACGCCGCACAACACAACGATCCCGCGGCCTTGGCGGCGTTCCTCGACAAGCTCCGCTCGGTGTCGGATGATGTGCGCACGGCCATCCGGGCCCCGGATGGCTCGCTCCACGAGGTCCAGGGCCTCCACTTCGGACAGGGGATCGGAGCCACCGATGCAGAAGCAGAATCCGCCCTCGCCAAGCACAAGCTCGAGCTCACCGCCGCCGGAGAGCGCGGTCCCGACGCCGACGCCCGGCGACTCCGGCGTCTCCCCGCCGGGGAAGCCGCGGCCCGGGATCGTGAGCATCTCGATCGGCGGCGTGCAGGTCTGGCACGAGAGCGAGGGGCGACTGCCACCGGGCGAGGTGGCGCGCAGGACTTCGTTGGCACGCGAGAAGCTCCGCCGCGAGCGGGAGAAGTAGGGCTCCAGCGGCTCGAGCAGGCCGAGGCGCCCGAGGGCACGCGGCTCCTCCAAGGCGACCAGGATGGCGTCGACGCCCGGCTGCGCCTCGAGCAGCCGTCGCGGCTCGTGAAGATGGGCAGGGTGGCTCTCGCCCTGGACCGTCCGGTGGAAGTCACCCACGCCGAGAAGGTCGACAAGCCGGTCGTCGAGCGCGGCACGTTCCGCAACGAGGACACGGGCTGGGACATCGACGTCGGGGCGAGGTCGGAGGGCAAGTCGTCGCAGCTTCTTGCCACCGAGAGCAACAAGGCGGCGCTGCAGGTGCTGCCCGAGCTGCTGCGCCGCGCGGTCCGCACCGAGTCGGTCGAGGATCGCAAGGCCCGCAGGAACATCCTCGCGGTCCACACGCTCTACGCGCCGATGGAGGTGGACGGGGCTCTCCACCGGGTGCGGCTCGTCGTTCGGGAGGTGCAGGACGGCGACAGCGCGAGGGTCAAGCAGTACGCGCTGGAGTCGGTGGGGATGGAAAAGGGGGCGCCCGCTTCCAGTGACGGCAGGCGGCTTGACGCCGACGCAGCCAGCCACAGCGCATCGCCCCCGACCACGACGATAGGAGAGCTGCTCCGCGGCGGCAAGTGGGACGACCGAACCCCCATGCGGGTCGAGGGGGATGTGCTTGGCCCCGGGCCCTCCTCCAGTCCCGAAACCGTCCTCGAGGCCCGCGGGCGGAAGCAGGGCGATGGCCCGCGCGGCGAGGTCCGGTTCACGGTCCCGGGCGACGCCGGCGAGCCGATGCGCTTCCGCATCGGCCTGCTCGACTCGGACCGCTCGACGCTGGCCCACGAGACCTTCCACGTCCTCAGCCACGTCCTCGGCCGCGTGGCCTCGCGCCCCGACGCGCCGGCGGAGCTGCACGGCGACTACCAGCGGCTCCTCGAGGCCATGGGCTACGCGGACCACGGGGAGCGGCTCGCCCACCCGGACGCGGCGAAGGAGGAGAAGGCCACCCACCTCTGGGAGATGTACCTCGCCGAGGGGAAGTCGCCGACGCCGGCGCTCCGCGGCGCCTTCGCCCGCTTCGCCGGCTGGATGGCGCGCATCTACCGCGGCGTCCGCAGCATCGGCGAGCAGTACCGGGAGACCTACGGAGAGGGGCTCGCGCTCTCCGACGACGTCCGCCAGGTCTTCGACCGGCTCCTCGCGAGCCAGGATCTGAGCGACGAGGCCCGGAGCGAGGCCGAGCCCCGGCCGCCGGCGGACCTCGAGGCGCTCACCCCTGGCGAGCGCGCGCGCTACGCCGAGCTCGACGCCGCGGACCGCGAGGAGGCGCAGCGCTCGCTGGTGGAGCGCGCCGCCGAGGACGACCGGCGCGAGACCTCGGCGGCGGCGCAGAGGATGGCGGCCGAGATCCGCGGCCAGGTGGAGCGCGGCCTCGTCGACGGCGACCCCGGGCTCCGCGCGGTCGCCTACCTGCAGCGCGGCGAGATCCCGGGGGCCGAGGAGGCGTCGAAGCTCCTGGCCGGGGGCGACGGGCGCCCCCTCAAGCTCAGCCGCGCAGCGACCGTGGAGGAGATCGGCGCCGAGGCGACGGCGGCCCTCCCGTGCGGCATCTTCGCCTCCGGGAAGCGCGGCGTCTCGCCGGCCGAGCTCGCGGCGCGCTTCGGGTTCGCGGACGCCAAGGACTTCCTCGCCGGCATCGCCGGCAAGGACTTCGAGGGGCGCGCCGCCGAGGAGGTCCAGCGCGCCGTCGACGCCCGCTTCGGCCCGGCGCTCCTCGAGGACCCGGCGCGGGCCCGCGGCGCGGCGCGGGATGCGCTCGCCAACGAGCCGGGGGCGAAGAAGCTGTTCCTTCGGCTCGAAGCCATCGCCCGGGAGCTCGGCGGCTCCTTCCAGCGGCGCCTCCAGGGGATGAGCTTCGACGCGCTCCGGGAGATCGCCCACGACCGGCTGCGGGAGAGGCCGCTGCGCTCCATCTCGGCAGAGCGGTACGCCACCATGGCCGCTCGGGCAGCCGACCGCGGCAACCGGGCCTGGGCCGAGGGACGCAAGGCGGCGGCCTGGAGCGAGGTGGACGCCCAGATCTGGCACCGCGCCTTCGCGCGCGCCGCCGGGGAGCTCCGGGAGGCGGCCGACAAGGCGCAGGCGGTGGTGGAGGGGTCGAGGGGCGACGCCTGGCGCGCCGCGCTCGGCAAGGCGTCGCCGACCTACCTGGGGGCCCACGACGCCATCCTGGGGGCGCTCGGGATCTCGGGCGCGCCGAGCCCGCACGGGCCCGAGGCGGTCCAGCGGCTCTTCACCAGGCTCGTGGCCGACGCGGACGGCGTCGCGCTCGTCCCCGAGCAGGACGGCCAGCCGGCCCGGTTCGTCTCGCCCGACTGGAACGCCGACACCATCGCCGACATCGTGCGCAACCCGCGCCGCTGGTCGGACCTGTCGCACGACGACGCGCTCAACGTCCGCGACCTCGTCAAGAACCTCCGGCACCTCGCGAACGAGCGCAACGAGATCACCATCGAGGGCCGGCGCGCCGACCGCAACGCCATCATCGACGAGGCGATCGGGGCGGCCGAGCGCAACCTCCCGAAGCAGCCGCGCATCCCGCGCGACCCGCTCCTTGCCGATCGGTTCCTGCGCTCCCTGCGCCTCACCGGCCAATCTGTGGACGCGCTGCTCGCGGACGTGCAGACCATCGCTCACCTGCTCGATGGCGGCGACCGGGCCGGCGTCTTCCACCAGCTGCTCCTCGACGGGCGGCTCGCGGCCCGGGACAAGCGGGCCGAGCTCACCAAGCGCTTCCTCGGCGACATCATGGGGAAGTGGGAGGAGAGCGGCCTCGACCGCGAGCGGCTCTACGACCGGGTCGACGTGTCGAAGGATCTCCCGCTCGACCCGGAGCTCGCCAAGACCTGGAACGGCGACGACGAGGTGACCCGCGCGAACCTCCTGATGATGGCCCTCAACATGGGGAACGCCTCGAACGAGGAGCGGCTCCTCGGCGGCTACAAGTGGGGCCGCGACCAGGTCCTGACCACCCTCGCGAAGCACCTCAACGCGAAGGAGTGGCGCTGGGTCCAGGGGGTCTGGGACGCGCTGGAGCACGGCGGCGCGACCTCCGGGCCCACGCTCTACGAGGAGATGGCCGAGGCGCACCGGCAGGACACGGGGCTCGACCTGCAGAAGATCCCCCGCAAGCCGTTCGACGCGCAGACCTCGGACGGCGAGATCGTCCACATGGACGGCGGCTACTTCCCGGCGCGGTACGACCCGCGGCCCGGCTCGGTGCGCCGGACGGGCGAGAAGCAGGTGGCCCAGGAGGTCGCCGACTTCTTCCAGGGGAACTACCAGCGGGCCCCCTCGGTCGCATCCCCGCACGCGAAGGCGCGCGCCGCGCACTTCGAGGACCTCGTCAACCTGAACTGGGGGATCGTCCCGGCGCACATCTCCCAGGTCATCCAGGACATCGCCTTCCGGCGGTACGTGAAGGACACGGCCGCGATCCTGCTGAACGACCGCTTCTCGAACGCGATGGTTCAGCGGCTCGGGGAGGAGCGCGCCAAGGTGCCGAGGGCGTGGCTCCAGGCGGTCGCGAACGCCCGCGCGGACTCGGTCCCGGAGCACCTCAGCCGGATCGACCGGGTGTTCACCGTCGCGCGCAGCAAGGCGGCCATCGCCGCCCTGGGGTGGTCCATCCCGCGGGCCATCGCCGACCTCACCGACCCGCTCGTCGCCGTCTCCGGCGGCCTCGTCTCGCCCTGGCGCATGGCCGTGGCGCAGGCGAAGACCCTGGCCCGCTGGGGCGAGTCGCGGGACTTCGTCCTCGCCAACTCCGGCGAGGCGCGGGACCGCCTGGAGAACGTCCAGGGCCAGTTCCGCCACGCGCTCGAGCAGATGGGCAGCAAGGCGGGGATGCAGCACCCGGTGCTCCGCGGCCTGCGGGAGAGCGCCTACGTCACCATGGAGATGGTCGACAAGCTGGTCATCACCCCGACCTGGATGGCGCGCTACGAGCAGTCGCGCGCCGAGCTCGCCAAGCAGGGCTTCGCGCCCGACGAGGCGCACGCCCGGGCGACGAAGGACGCGGACGACGTGATCCGCAAAATCCTCCCGCCGCACGACATCGCCGACCAGCCGGCCATCATGCGCGACCGACGCGCGCTCGGGTCGCTCCTCCTCTTCTACGGCCACGCCAACAAGATCTGGAACCTGTACCGGCAGCGCGCGGGCGACGTGATGCAGCAGTTCCGGTCCGAGGAGGCGACCGCCGGCGACAAGGTGGGCGCGGTGGCGAAGTTCGCGGGCACGGTCCTCGCGGTGAGCATCGTGAACGGGGCGCTCTCCGAGTACCTCGCCGGCCGGGGCCAGGAGGACGACGAGACCGCCGACGAGTTCCTGGCCCGCAAGAGCCTCGCGGCGCTCTTCTACCCGGTGCCGTTCCTCGGCGCCGCCGGCGACGCCATCGCGGGCCGGCTCCTCGGCAAGACGAAGGTGCCGGCGTTCTCGATCAGGAACGCGCCGGCGCTCGCGCTGGCCCAGGACATGACTCACAGGATTGGCACGGCCGTCGGCCAATGGCAGGACGGGAGCGCCACCGCGGGGACCGTTGCCATGCAAGCCGCCGAGATCGCTCTGGGGTACGCGGCCGGGGCTCCGACCCGGCAGGTAGACCGATCCGTGAGCTACCTCGGCCACCTCGCCGACCAGACCACCTCCGCGCGCGGGCCGCTCGATGTGCTCGGCGGACTCGTCTACGGCGAGGACGCGCGAGGCGCCGCGAACCCGCTCACCACCGCCCAGAACGTCGCCTCGGGGGATTGACCGATGAGAACGCGCCTCCTCGCCGCTGCAGCCGCAGTCCTCCTCGCGACCGCCGCGCTCGCCATCGTCGCGACCACGACCTCGCGCAACAGCTATGTGGGCGACGGGTCGACCACAGCCTACTCGTTCACCTGGCCCTGCACCTACGCCTCCTGGGTGCAGGTGAAGGTCAACACCGTCCTGCTCGCCAGCGGCTACTCGGTCGCGCTGAACGCGGACCAGACGAGCACGCCGGGCGGCACGGTCACCTTCTCGGTGGCGCCCCCCGCGGGCCAGGCGGTGGTCATCCAGCGCGAGGTGCCGGAGACGCAGACGGTCCACTACTCGCCCTACACCGCCTTCCCGGCCGCGACGCACGAGGGCGCGCTCGACCAGCTCACCTACGAGATCCAGCAGCTCGACCGCGGCGTCGGGGACCTCTCGACGGGCATCGTCGGGCCCATCGGCCCCACCGGCCCACAGGGCGCCTACGGTCCCATCGGCCCGGCCGGCCCCCAGGGCATCCAGGGCATCCAGGGCGTTCAGGGGCCGATCGGACCGGTCGGGCCCACCGGGCCGACGGGTCCAACCGGGCCAGCCGGCCCCACGGGGCCCACCGGTCCCACGGGGCTGACCGGCGCCACCGGGGCCACCGGCTCCACGGGAGCGACTGGACCCGCCGGGCCTACGGGGCCCACCGGGCCACAGGGGCCCACCGGGCTGACCGGCGCCACCGGGGCCACCGGCTCCACGGGAGCGACTGGACCCGCCGGGCCTACGGGGCCCACCGGGCCACAGGGGCCCACCGGGCCGACCGGCGCCACGGGCGCGACTGGCGCTACCGGCTCGACCGGCGCCGCCGGAGCCACGGGTCCGACCGGTCCGACCGGCCCGCAGGGCCCGGCTGGGAATGTGGGCACGATCGCGGGGTCCAACTGGACGGCCCAGGGCATCCCCGCCGGCACGTACAAGGCGTGCACCTGGAACGGAGAGTCATGGATCGCGGTGGGAAACAGCGTCGCTGCCTACTCGCTCGACGGCGCGACGACCTGGACGTCCTCCTCCCTCGCCGGCAACTTCCTGTCGGTCGCCGCCGGGACGCCGGTCCCCTCTGGCGCATCCGTCCTCGCCGTGGGGCCGAACGGAGGCGAGATCACCAGTGGCACGGGGGCAACCTGGGCGAGCTCCGGGGTCGCGGGGACGACCTACGTCTCCGCGGCGTCGAGCGGCGCCCTGTTCGTCGCCATCGGCGGCGGCAACAGCGCCGCGTCATCGAATCTCAGCTCCTGGAGCTACGGGACCCCCTCCTCCGCCGCGGTCTCCGTCGTCTACGGCCCGAGCCTCTTCGTCGCTGTCGGCACGAACTACGCCGCGACCTCGACCGACGGGATCACCTGGACCGCCCGCACCATCCCCGCCGGCGCGTACACCGGGGTCGCATGGAACGGGACCGTCCTCGTCGCGATCGCCGGGAGCACCTGGGCGACCTCACCGGACGGGATCACCTGGACCGGCCACTCCTTCGCCTCGACGCCCTACCCGGCGCTGATCACCGGCTCGGGCGGCCAGTTCGTCGCGACGCCGGCGACGGGCCAGCTCGTCCTCCTGTCCCTCGACGGCATCAGCTGGGTCCTGAAGCCGGTGCCCGTGCAGGCCGCATCGCCCACCGGGCTCTGCGGGGGCCCGGGGTTCGTCTCGGTCGGCACCAACACCGTCAGCAAGTCCCTCGCCTTCTAAGGAGCCGCCATGTTTCGTCCTCATCGCATCCTGTTGATCGTCTCACTGCTGGCACCGGTCATCGCCTGCGCACAGGGCCTCGTGCTGCCCAGGTGGTCGGGACACGGAGGAGGCGGTTCGACGTCGGCCGTGAACGCGCTCGGGCAATCGAGCGTGAGCCTCACCGCGCCCTCCTTCACGGCGACGAACCCATCCGCGCCCGGGCTCATCCTCGACAACCAGAGCCAGCTCTGCTGGGCAACGACCACCCCGGGCGTGTGCGACGCGTGGATGGACATGCACCCCGGCGGGAACCTGTCGCTGCGCGTTCCGGCGGCCGTGGACAACCAGTTCAACCTCAGGACCAATGGCCCAAGCAGCGGCCAGGCCCAGATTTACGCCTCGGCCGCAGTTGGTGGGACGTCCTATATCCAAGCGGCCGGAGACGCCGGCTCGGTGAACATTTCCGCCACCACGAACACGATGGAGGCCGGATTGTACCTCCAAGTGTCGTCCCTCAACATGGCCCCGACGCTATGGTCGAGTGGAGAGCTCGATCTGGCGACCAGCGGCAACACCATAGGGCTTGGCTCCGGCGCCCAGTCCCTGAACCAGGCGTGGATGAACATCAGCCTCAATGCCCCCGGAAACGGCGGCGCGATCGTCGCCGGCACCAACAGCTACTTCACCTACGCGACCAAGTGCGACCTTCGCGGGGCGCCCGGGTCCGGCACCTGCTCGGACGGCGCTGGCGTCGCCACGATTGCTGCCGGCACCAACACACTGACGATCACGGACCCGCTTGTGGTGTTCAGTGGCGTTGTCGGGCAGCCGATCTCCCAGGTCGTCGCTACGCTGCAGCGCCTAGACTCCGGGTGTACCTTCATCCAAGCGATCCCGGTCGCGGTGGGCTCGTTCGCGATCCATGCCAACGCCAACTGCGCCGCGAACACCAACGTGACCTGGGAACTGCACTAACCCCACCCTATGGAGGACCCGCCATGGCAAACACCTGGACCTATCCCGCAGCCGCACTCGACCCCGACCGCCAGCGCGTCGCCGCGGCAACCTGCACCACCGGCACGGAGGTGCCGCAGTACGTCCCTGGAGAGGGGCTGGACCTGAAGGGGCTCCAGGCGGTCCAGGTCGCAATCGAGGGGCCGCGGGCGACCGGGACCGCGACCTGCACCGGGGTCGCCCCGGGGCAGACGCTCGTCGTCAACGGCGTCGCGTTCACGGCCGTGGCGGCCTCCCCCGGCCCGGGCCAGTTCCTGGTCGGCGCGTCCGACGTGGCCACCGCGGCGAACCTGGCCGCGGCCATCGCGACGAGCCGACTCGCCGGCGTCGTCGGCGCCGTCACCGCGACGGCGGCCACCAACGTCGTCACGATCGTGTCGATCGTGACCGGTCCAGCGGGCAACACGATCGCGCTCGCGCAGGCCGGAGGCGCCATCGCGCTCTCGGGCGCGACGCTCGCCGGCGGTGTGGTGCTCGTCATCGGCGCGACCGCGACGCTGGCGGCCTACGTCGTGAACCCGGCCACCGGGACGGCCAACCGAGCGCCGGACCTCGACGTGACGCTCGTCGCGGGTCTCGCGAGCCAGTCGAGCGGCGCCTACTCGGTCAACGGAGGGGCCGCCCGCGTCCTCTGGTTGCCGAGCGGGGTCGGTGCTGCCTGCACCGTCTTCGTCATGGGAAGCCCGCGTCCGACCCTCCTCGGCGGCTGACGGGTCGTCGTGGGCGGGCTCGCCGGAGCGCTCGAGGAGCAGCTCGCCGGCGGTCACGGCGTACCGCCGGGCTTGGCGTCGGTCATCAGCGCGGCCTTCGCCGCCTCGATGCCGCCGCCGCCGGCGAGCTGCTCGAGCGCGGCCGCGCGCTGGCCGCCCGCTGGTGGGCGGTCCCGGCCCTCCTGGTGCTGGTGGGCATCCTGCTGACCTGGTGGCTCGAGGAGGGCCAGGTCCGGCTCGAGGCGGAGGCCCGGCTCAGGGCCGAGGGGCTGCTGGTGGCGGAGCAGGCCAGGGGTCGGACCCTGGAGGCCGAGGCCCGCCGGCTGGCCGGGGCCAACCAGGAGCTCGCCGCCGAGCTCGAGCGGGCGAGCGCCGCCGCGCCGGGCGCCCGGGTGACCGGGACGGTGTCGGCC
>JAKAMV010000281.1:0-5418 GCA_021812735.1 Chloroflexota bacterium
GACATGACCGCCGCCATCGAGGCCCAGGTCGAGCGCTTCGCCCCGGGCTTCCGGGACCTCGTCCTCGCGCGGAGCATCCGTGACCCGGCCGCGATGCAGGCGTACGACGAGAACTACGTCGGCGGCGACATCAACGGCGGGTTGGCCGACTGGCGTCAGTTGCTGTTCCGCCCCGTGCCGGCCCTGGACCCGTATGCGACACCTGCCCGGGGCATCTACCTTTGCTCATCGTCGACGCCGCCGGGAGGCGGCGTCCACGGCATGAGTGGGTACCTGGCGGCCCGCTCGGCGTTGCGGCGCGAGTTCGGCATGCGCTCGCGGCCGTAACGATTTCCGGACGGGTCGCCGCCAGGATGGAGTGCGGCCAGCAGCACCCCGCCGATCAGGGCGACGACCGCGATCGTCCCGAGGACGGTCAGAAGGCGACTGCCCATGACGTCCGGATCCTCCGAACCGCGGGGCTCGCGGGGGTGGCGGTGACGCGGGGAAGGGAATCCCTATTCAGGCTCGATCGTGACCCCGCGCGCATCGAATGCCAGAGCCGTTCGGCTCGTTGGGCAGACTCTCGGCCCCCAACCGCCGGCGCCTGCCTGTTGTCGTTGCGCATGCGCCGGCCCGCGGCTAGAATCCCGCTGCTCTGCGAGCGGGAGTAACTCAGTTGGCAGAGTGCTTGCTTCCCAAGCAAGATGTCGCGGGTTCGAATCCCGTCTCCCGCTCCATTTCCCTTCTGACCGACGGCTGTCGTGTGGCCGCTCCCGTCAGTCGACGTTTCTCGCCGTGCCCCGGCGCGGCACGGTGCTCGCCGCCAAGGCGGTGCTCGTCGCGCTGGTCGCGTTCGTCGTATCCGAGGCGGCCCTGGGCGTGATGCTCCTCGGCACCCCGCTGATCGTCGGGAGCCGCGCGATCAACGGCCAGGCGCCACTGGCCGTCGGCGATTTGACCCTGCTCGTGGCGATGGGCCTGTCCACGACCCCGTTCGCAATGATCGGCCTCGGCCTGGGCGCGATCTCGCGCTCGGCGCTCGCGAGCGTGGTCTCGCTGGTGCTCCTCTGGTACATCGCCCGCCAGAGACGTGCACGCCGTGTCCTCATCGCCGCCGCCCCCGTGCCCGCCATCCTCGACGGCGCTTCCCCGGGGACGAGCAGCTCGGTGTGACGCCGGGGTCGCTGGTTGCCGCCTCGTCGGGGCGTGCGGTCACCGGCGGGGGCCAGCGCCGGACGAGCGCCCAGAGGACGGCCGCGGCACTCGCCGCGGTAATCGGCGCGTCGACCAACCCCAGGAACAAGCCGCTCGTGCCCACGCGCCCATGCGCCATTCTGTACGCGAGCAGGAACAGGGGATAGGCCAGGGTCAGCGCCTGGAGCGCGACGCCGAGCCAGCGCGCCCAGTCCCGCAGCCGCCAGATTCCGACGGCGGCGAGGAACAGCAGCGCGCCGACGGTGTCCCAGAGCACCGGGACGGGGCGGCTCGTGAAGGGCGGGAACGGCGTCAGGCCGCCGTACCAGGCGCTGAGGAGCCCGCTGCTGGCGAGGACTACCGCCGCCACGGCGACGACGATGGGGCGACGGCGCGCTGGGGCGGCCGGCGGGCGACGGCCGACGAGGCACGCGACGAGGACGATGAGGCCCAGCACACGGAGTGGCTCCATGCCCGCCTCCAGCCACCGCGGCCAGTTCAGCACCAACCAGACCGGGATCGCCACGAGGAACACGAGGACGGTCGCGGCCTCCTGCAGCGCGAGGGCCGGATCACTCCAGAACGGCGGAAACGATCTGAGCGGCCCGAACCAGCCGTGGAGGAGGTCGCCGATGCCCTCGAGCAGCGCGACGATCCGGCGCCGGGCATGCGCTGGTGCCCTGGCAGACCGCGTCTCCATCATGTGCCCCTCGCGCAGGTCCACCGCCTGGAGTCACCGGCAGGGTCCCCGAACTGGCGGACC
The DNA here is from genome assembly GCA_021812735.1 of Chloroflexota bacterium. The sequence goes on from JAKAMV010000281.1 coordinate 1,940, forward strand.
GCGCAGCCTCTCCGGCTCCACTGGCGCCGCCGAGCAGCGGCCGACGCCCGGAGTTCCCTCAACCCGGCGGTCGTTGTCATCGCCTCATCCGCTCCAGGTCAGTCCCTGCTTCCCAGATGCCGCGAACAGCCCATGTGTCCCGCTGGTACTTGAGCGTGTCGATGGAGCCGCCGTCCGCGATGAGCGGTCGGTCCGGGACGCCAGATCCGCCGATCACGCGCAGTGTCGCGCCGCGTCGGCATTCACAGGAGACGAACCGCGAGTACCCGCAATGGCTCGGTGAACGTGACGTGTGCGTCGCCGTCGGTCCCACGCCGATGGATGCCTTCGGCGGCTGCCAGGCCGTCAGAGAACGGGCTAGCCTGGACCCTTCTGTCGGAGCCAGGGGTAGTCGGCGCGTGGATCATCTCGGGCGGCCGACCACGACGGCCGTGCCCTGGGTCACCCGGTGACGCCAGCCGGTTCCGCGCGCATCGCCCGGGCGAGCTCGGCACCCCACTGCCTCGCGCGCTCGAGCTCGCCTTCCCGCAGCGGGCCGTACTTGCCCCTGACCACGAACTTGCGCGGGCTCGCCACTGCCGCATACCCGGCGCGTTCGAGCTCGCTGGCGATGGCGCCGACCGAACCGCCGGGCGACCACCAGATCCGCGTCTCGAACGCGGCGTACCTTCCGTGGCCCGGTGCGATTGCCTGGAGCCACGTGCGCATCGACGGGTGGGAGAGGTCGGGGGGAACGGGCGCGTCACGTTCGCTGCTCAGGACGCTCTGCCGCATGGCCTCCGTCGGCAGGCGGAATCCCAGCACCGGGGCGCCGGCCACCACCAGGTCGGCATCGGCCACGACGGCGGCCGTTGCCTCGTCGGTCGACAGGGGGTCGGCACCGGGGCCGATGCCCTCGGCGATCGCGCGGGCCACCGCGGCCGTGTTCCCCCACAGCGACTCGTACACCACGATCGCCTTCATCTCGTCACCTCGTCACGTCTGATCACTCCCGGTCCGTCCTGGTTCCGCCGAGTGCTCATGCCGGGGTCCCGGCAACCGACCCGTCGAGGATGGAGGCCTGGTGGATCCGCTCCAAGGGCTGAAGGTCGCTCACCGACGGCCAACGGGAAGCCCGTGGGGCCCGGCGTTGGACGGCGCGGGCGTCGACGGCCAGGCGCGGGCGTCGACGGCCAGGCGCGAGCGGGACACCGCGGCCCTCACCGGCATCTGACTTCCTGGAACACGGCGTCTGCGGCGTGCTCCCGGTCGCGTCGGTCAGGCACGGAACCGAGAACGTCGTGGGGGGTTCGGAAGATGCAGCGGGTGGGGCGGACGCTGTCGCGCCTCGATCGATCAGCAGCCAGCGAGGCCACGGGCAGGCCCGGGAGCACGCTCCGCCGCGGCCTCATGGTGGCCGGCGTGGCGATCGTCGTCGCCCTGGTCGCCTTCCTCGCCTGGCCGCTCGACACGCGGGGACTCGTGTCGCAGCCGGCGCCCGCGTCGAGCTACGGAGAGGCAATCGCCCGCGTGCAGCGGTTGCAGGCGGCGGACGGGGCGGAGGTGAACCCGCTCTGCGCCACGCGCCTCCTCACGCATGGCATGAAGGTCGACCGTTCGGTCGTGCTCTTCCAGGGCTACACCGACTGTGTTGCGCAGTGGGGCGACTTCGCCCAGCTCCTCTACGACGAGGGATACAACGTGCTCGTCCCGCGCGCTCCCCATCACGGGCTCATCGACAACGACTCCGACGAGCTCGGGCAGCTCACGGCCATCGAGCTCGTGCGCCTGGCCGACGAGGCCACCGACGTCGCACACGGCCTGGGCGACCAGGTCAGCGTGATCGGGTTCTCCATGGGCGGGGTGATGGCGGGCCTCGTGGCACAGGAGCGAGCCGACATCGACCGGGCGGTGGTGATCGCGCCCGGCTTCGTCCTGGGCGGCATCCCGCCATTGGCCGCGGGCCAGGTGGCCAAGGCACTGCTCCTCGCGCCGAACGTCATGTTCTGCCGGGGCGCCTGCGGCACGCCCGATCCGCCGTACGCCTTCCCCCGCCAGTCGACCCGCGCGATCGCCGCGATCCTCCAGCTGGGCGCAGTCGTGCGCGACGAGGCGCAGCGGCGTGCGCCTGCCGCAGGGTCCGTCGTCCTCGTGACGAACGCGAACGACGACGACGTCGACAACGGCGTGGCGCGGGACGTGGCGGCCGCCTGGCAGCAGCGCGCTCCCGACCGGGTGAACACGTACGAGTTCCCGAAGGCGCTGGGCCTCATCCACGACGTCGTCGATCCGATCCAGGCGGGCAGCCGGACCGATGTCGTGTACCCGGTGCTGCTGCGGCTGCTGCAGGCGGGCTGAGGAGGGTGCGTGCGATGAAGAGGCGGCCGCAGGCCCATCTGCCCGCGCAGGCATCGAACGAGAGCGCCGCGCTCTCGAAGCAGGCGGGGCGCTCGAGGTCGACCAGCGTGCCCAGCTGCGCGATCGTGGCCCGGTGAGCCGCGGGCTGAAGCTCGATCGGCTCCGCCAACCCCCACCTACTCGTCGCGGAACAGATCCTGGAGGACGGCCAGCTGCTCCTCGCGATGCCGGTCACGCTCCCGCTGCGTGCGCGTGGTGGTGCCGCCTGCGCCGGACTCGGCGTCGATTGCCGGCTCGGGCCGCCATTCGGGTCTGGGTGCGCCAACTCGTCCCGACCAGCCACCGCCCTCGGCGTCGACGAACCGCTCGAGCTCGCCATGATCGAGGAAGATCCCGCGACAGTCCTCGCACTGCTCGAGCACGATCCCGCTCCGCTCGTACGAGCGCATCGCCCCATGGCACTTGGGGCAGGAGAACGCGATCGGAGCCTTCACCCGTGCACCTCGTTCGCTGTGGTCGTTGCCGGTTTCAGGGCCGACCGTAGACCCCGGCCGCCCCGCGCCGCCAGAGCCAAAGAGGGGTCGTCTCGGTGCCGTTGGCCGTGCCGGACGCCCCCATGACTTCTGGTGGATTACCCGGCGGGCCGGCCTCCCCGAGACTCTCGCCCGAAGGAGCGAGACGCTGTGAGGTCCCTGCGCACCCCGACGCGCGCGATCAGCAAGGTTCGTCCCGGGGAGCCGGGATGACGGCGCCGGCCGGCCAGTCGACCGCGCTACCCCGGTGGCTGGCCCTCCGGGTGGGCGCGATCGTGATCGCCGGGACCGTCCTGCTCGGTGCCGTGACGCTGCTCCAGGCCGCGGATCCCCGCATCGGGGCGCCCTGGTCGGGCGCCGATGGCGGGTACGCGCCGTTGCTCGGCGTGCTGTTCTGGGGCGCGCTCACGTTGTTCGCCAGCGGCGTCAGCGCCGAGCTGCCGGAAGGGACCCGCCTGGTCTGGGTGCTGGCGCCCATGGTGACCGTGATGAGCCTGGGCGGGCCGCTGGTGGCGGGCTGGGTCGCGGCGCTCGCCACGACCGAGCCCCGCGAGCTGCGGGGCGGAGTGCCCTGGTACGGGGTGCTCAACAACCACGCCGCGTTCGTGA
>JAKAMV010000281.1:5428-10100 GCA_021812735.1 Chloroflexota bacterium
CGGACTGGGACGATCGCTCCTGCGGGGCATGGGCCCCGGCGTGCCGCTGGACGACCTGCTCGCGACGCTCGCCGGCGGGCTCGTCTTCGAGTGCTCGAACCTGGCCCTCACCATGGCCACCGTGCGCACCGGGCGCTGGCGGACGGTGCTCGCCGCGCTGCTGTCCCGCTCCTACGTGTCGGCCGAAGGCGCGCAGGTGGCGGTCGGCTGGCTGATGGCCCAGGCCTACATCGACACGGCCTGGTGGACCCCGCTCGTGTTCCTGCTGCCCGCCCTGCTCGCCTGGCAGGCATTCGATCGAGACCGGCTGCGCTGGGTGGCCGGCCACGACGTGCTGACCGACCTGGCGAACCGCCGGGAGTTCGGCGCGCGCCTGGCGGACACGGTCGCGGAGGCCCGCAAGGGGTCCCGCCCGAGCGTCCTGCTGATCGTCGATCTCGACGGCTTCAAGTCGATCAACGACCGGCTGGGACACGCCGCCGGAGACGCGGTCCTGCGCGTGGTCGCCGAACGGCTGCGCGGCGCCACCCGTCCCGAGGACCACGTCGCCCGCCTCGGGGGCGACGAGTTCGCGGTGATCCTCTCGGGCGTGCCGCGCAATGCCGCGAACCCCCTCGTGGAGCGCCTGCGGGCCTCGCTCTCCGCGCCGATCACGTTCGACGGCGCCACCGTGTCGGTGGGCGCATCGATCGGGATCGCGGGAGTCGACGACCGGCCGCCCGACCCGGCGGATCTCCTGCGGCAGGCCGACCTGGCGATGCTGGAGGCGAAGGGCCGCCGCACCCAGGACCCGGGCCCTGCCTGAGTCCGGCCGCGTGCCCCCGGCCGCGTGCCCCCGGCCGCGTGCCCCGCCGGCCTCAGCGCGCCAGGCCGAACGCCCCGAGCGCGCTCCAGAGGCCCATCGCGAGGAGCCCCAGCGTCACCGCCCAGGAGATCGCGGTCCGGATCGGCCCGTTGGCGAGCGCTCCGAGCACCGTCCGATCGCCCGAGAGGCGGACCAGGAACGCCAGCGGGATCGCGAGCACCACGACGTTCAGGATCATCGCGTCGATGATCACCGTGACCAGGTCGCGGGCGAGGAGGGCGACGACGGCGGCAGGCACCACCTCGAGCAGGTACAGCGCGTAGAACAGGGGCGCCCGGCGCACCGAGAGGTTCAGGCTGTGCGGCCAGTGGAAGAGCTCCGCCCAGGCCCACGCGGAGCTCAGTGAGATCACGACCGCCGCGAGCAACCCTGCCCCGACCATCCCCACCGCGATCAGCACCGCCGGCGCTCCGGTCGCCAGCCGCTCGAGCCCGGCCGGCAGTGCGCCAAGAGAGTGGCCGACCCCGCCGGCAGGGTCGGCCATGGCCGCCGCAGCCGCGATGACCACGGCGGCCATCAGCAGCTCGCTGGCGATCGCCCCCACGAATGTCTCCATGCGGGCCGCGCGGAGGTCCTCCACCCGCAGGCCCTTGTCGACCGTGGCGGCCTGCTGGTAGAAGAGCATCCAGGGCATGATCACCGCCCCGACGGTCGCCACCACGAGATCGAGGTACGTGCGGCTCCCCACCGGCTGCGCGAGCGACAGCCCGCCCAGGACCGCCGCCGGGTCGGGGTGGACGGTGAACGCCAGAACGACGAACGTGAACAGCGCGATCGACAGGGCGAGGGCGATCCGTTCGAACCGGCGGTAGCTCGCGGTCAGCACCATCAGCGAGTGGAACAGCAGCGCGAAGGACACGGCGAGCCACGCCGGCACGCCGAGGATCGAGGCGCCCAGCACGATGCCGGCGAACTCCGCCACGTAGGCGAGCAGGTCGATCGCCGCCATCGAGAGCACCGCGACCGCGGCCCAGCCGAAGCCGTAGCGCTCGCGCAGCAGCTCGGCATGTCCCAGGCCCGTGACCACGCCGAGCCGCGCCGTCATCTCCTGGACGAGATAGAGGATCGGGATCAGCAGCAGGAGCGGCAGGAGCAGCGCGTACCCGAACTCGGTGCCGGCCTTGGCCGCTGTCAGGACGCTCGGCGCGTCGACGTCGGCGAGCATGACGACCCAGGCCGGGCCCAGCACGCGCAGCAGCCCGCGCAGGTCCAGGCGGCGGATGCCGACCGCGCCAAGCCTGGCGGCCGAGCGCGCCAGCGTTGCGCCGGTCACAGGGAGATCAGGGACGTGGTCTGCACCCGTGCAGTGAACCGCCGGGCCGGAGCCGGCCGGGAGGGCCGATGGTCCCGTCGTTCCCGGGAAATCCGACCCCTCAACTCAGGATTGAGCCGGGTGGCGCAGACGCGCACCGGACCGCCGGGCTTGCCCCGCGCTCGGCCCGGCCCGGGAGCGCCGCCGGGGAACCGGCCCGGCTTGACGCTGCCCCCGCGGGCCCGGTAGCGTCGGCGCATCGTCAACCTCGCCACGCCCCGGCAGCAAGACAGCCGAGGGACCGACGGTCTTCCCGTCGCCGGCCCTCGGCCGCCTCGCGCGCCCGTCCAGCAGGGGATGCTGGTACCGGCACAGGGTCGCCGGTCCGCCGGGCCGCCGGCCAGAGCCGATGGATGCGATCCCGCCTACCCCACCGGGCAGGCATCCTCCTCGCAGGCCTCCTCCCGGTGGCAAGCTGCCGCGAGCACGCCGCCACTGCGGCTCGCACACCGCGGCGATCATCGCCGCGCGCCCGAGAACACGCTGGCCGCCTTCCTGGCCGCGCTCGACATCCCGGGCTGCGATGGCCTGGAGTTCGACGTGCGCGCCTCGCGCGAGGGGACGCCGATCGTGCTGCACGACGCGACGCTCGAGCGCGTCCAGGGCCACGCGGCCCGGGCGGCCGAGTGGTCCGCCTCCGAGCTCGCGGCGGTGGGCGTGCCGACACTCGCGGCGGTGCTGGCCGTCGTGCCGCCCACGGCGTTCCTCGACATCGAGCTCAAGGAGGACCTGGGTTCGCCCTTCGTCGATGCGCTGCGCGCCGCGCGCGGGCCCGACCTCACGGGCGCGGTGGTCTCGTCGTTCGATGCGCCGGCACTGGCACGCGTGCGCGCCCTCGCCCCAACCTGGCGCTGCTGGCTGAATGCCGAGAACCTCCTGCCGTCGACGCTGGACCTCGCCAGGCGGCTCGGCTGCGCCGGCGTGGCCGCCCGGTGGACGGCCGTCGACGCGCCGGGCATGGGCCGGGCCCGGGCGCTGGGCCTGGAGGTGGTGGCGTGGACGGTGCGCCGCCGGGCCACGTTCGGCCGGCTCGCGAGGCTGGGCGCGGTCGCGGTGTGCGTGGAGGGGGCCGCGCTGGCGGGATAGCCGGCCGCCGCCTGCCCGGCCGGCCGCGCGGGTCCTGCATCTCGCCGTGGACCGGCCGACCGCCCGGGAGGGTGCCGGTGGCGGCGAGATCGTCGGGAGGGTCCCCCACGCCGCCCGAGGTACGATCATCTCGACCACCTGGAGGCGGCATGGCGCGCATCATCGTCTACACGGGAAAGGGCGGCGTCGGCAAGACCAGCGTCGCGGCCGCGACGGGGCTCCTGGCTGCGGCACGCGGCTACCGCACGATCGTCCTCTCGACCGACGCGGCGCACAGCCTCGCCGATTCCTTCGACCTGCGGCTCGGCCCCGAGCCCACCCCGATCGCCCCCAACCTGTGGGGCCAGGAGTCGGAGGTCTCGCACAACATCGAGAAGTACTGGGGCACGATCCAGGCGTACATGTCATCCGTCTTCCAGTGGCGCGGCCTGGACGAGGTGATGGCCGAGGAGATGAGCGTGCTCCCCGGCATGGACGAGCTCGCCAGCCTGCTCTGGATCGCGGAGCACCACGACAAGGGCCAGTACGACCTGATCGTGGTGGACGCCGCGCCCACCGGCGAGACGCTGCGGCTCCTGTCCCTGCCCGAGGCCGGCAAGTGGTGGATCGAGAAGATCTACCCGCTGGGACGCAAGATCGCGCAGGTCACGAACCCCATCGTGGGCCGGGTGATCGGCATGCCGATGCCGGGCGACGCGGTGTACACCGCCGGCGAGGAGCTCTTCGGCCGTCTCGAGTACATGCACGATCTGCTGGCGAACCCGGAGCTCACGTCGATCCGGCTGGTGCTGAACCTCGAGAAGATGGTGATCAAGGAGGCGCAGCGCGCCTTCACGTACTTCCATCTATACGGCTACCCCACGGACCTCGTCATCTGCAACCGCGTGGTCCCCGACGACGCCGGGCCGTACTTCGAGGCGTGGCGGCAGGCGCAGGCGCGCTACTGGCCCGAGGTGCAGGCGGACTTCGAGCCGATCCCGATCCGCCGCGCGCCGTTCTTCGAGCACGAGGTGGTCGGGACCCCGATGCTGCAGCAGCTCGGGGACGCGGTGTTCGGGGACGAAGACCCGACTCAGTTCTACTACCGCGGGCGGCCGTACAGCGTGCACCGCGAGGACGGCGCGTTCGTGCTCGCGCTCGAGCTGCCGTTCACGTCCCGGGAGGAAGTGAAGCTGCACCGGAGCGGTGACGAGCTGGTGGTGCAGGTGGGCTGGTGGCGGCGCAACCTCATCCTGCCGCGCGTGCTGGTGGACCTGCCCACGGCGGGCGCGGGATTCGACGATCATGTCCTCAAGGTCAGGTTCGCGGCGAAACCGCGCAGTCAGGCAGGAGCGTCGAAGCGATGACCGATCTCGAAGAGCAGTTGGCGGAGCTGGAGCAGCGGCTCGCGGCCATGGAGGCCCGGAGCG
>JAKAMV010000282.1 GCA_021812735.1 Chloroflexota bacterium
CGCCGCCTGGGTCGCCTGGTGGAACGCCGAACGGCTCCACTCAGCCTGCGGCGACGTGCCTCCTGCCGAGTTCGAGGCCACCTACCATTCCCGCCCACAGGCGACCGAGGCGGCCGTGCCCCCTGGAGTGGTGGGAATTGAGCGATCCGTCGTGATCCGCAGCGACGGTGTCAGCAGCGTCGGTCAGGACGCCAACAGCAGGCTCTTCGCTCCATCCACCTCCCTGGTGCGCTCATCATCGGTGGCCCGGTCAAGGAGGGCCATCGAGCCCTCGGCGAGATAGCGCCGCTCGGCGATCGCCCACTCGTCGTGGACCTCGAGCAGGACCGCCCCGGCGAGGCGCAGGACGGCCGCCTCGTTGGGGAAGATGCCCACCACGTCGGTCCGGCGCTTGATCTCCTTGTTCACCCGCTCCAATGGGTTCGTGCTCCAGATCTTGCGCCAATGGCTCACCGGGAAGGCGGTGAAGCCCAGGACGTCCTCCTTGGCCGAACCGAGCATGCCGGCCACGACCGGGAAGCGGGGCGCGAGCTTCTCGGCGATCTCGTCGAGCTGCTCGCGGACGGCGGCCGCATCGGGCTGGGCCCAGATCGTGCGGATCGCGGCGAGGACCATCTCGGCCGATCCCTTCGGGATGCGGGCCAGGACGTTGCGCAGGAAGTGGACCCTGCACCGTTGCCAGGCAGCTCCCAGGAGGACCGCGCCGATCGCGGCCTTCAGGCCCTCATGGGCGTCGCTGATGACCAGGCGCACGCCACCGAGTCCTCGCGCCCGCAGGCCCCGCAGGAAGGCCGTCCAGAAGGCGCCATCCTCGCTGTCGCCGACCGCCAACCCCAGGACCTCCCGGTCGCCGGTGGCGGTCACCCCGGTGGCGATGACGATCGCCTTGCTGACGACGCTGGCCCCCTCATGCGCCTTCACGTAGGTCGCGTCGAGGAACACGTACGGGAACCTCGTGTGCCCGAGCGGGCGGTCGCGGAAGGCGGCCACGACGGCGTCGAGCTCGGCGCAGATCCGGCTGACCTCGCTCTTGCTGATCCCGGCGTCGATCCCCAGGGCGGCCACGAGATCGTCGACCTTGCGGGTGCTGACGCCGTGGACGTAGGCCTCCATGACGACGGCCCACAGGGCACGGTCGATCCGCCGGCGCGGCTCGAGGAGCGAGGGCAGGAAGGAGCCGCTCCGGAGCTTCGGGATGCGCAGCTCGACGTCGCCGGCCTTCGTACTGAGGAGCCGGCTCCGGCTGCCGTTGCGATGGGTGGTCCGCTCGTCGGTTCGCTCGTAGCGGCCGGCCCCGATCGCCTGGGCAGCTTCGAGCTCGATGAGCTCCTGGAGGACGAGCGTCATCGCCTCGCGCATGACGTCGACACCGCCACCGGCGCGGATGGCGTCGAGCAGCTCGGACAGGGCAGACTGTGAGAGGGCCATCGGTGTCTCCTTCGTGATCCTTGGTCGGAACACGCTGAGGATCACACCGGTGGCCCCCGCCCTGCGCGGCGTCAGCGCAGGTCAGGAGCCTCGCTCAATTCCCACCACTCGGGGGGACACTCCTGACCTGCGTCGGGTGGAAGACCTGGCGGATGCGGAAGGTGCCGGCCGGGACGACGGAGGACCCCTACTGGGCCACCGGCCCTGTCTGCATCCGGATCCGGATCACGGCCGTGGACGCCGCCGGCAACGCGACGACGACGATGCTGCCCGCCTACCTGCACCGCTGACGGACCACCGAACGCGGGCAAGTCAGGGGCGGGTCGCCGGCTCGCGGCCTGCCCCCGACCGGCGTGCCGACTCGACCTACGCCTCCGGTCCCGAGAGGAAGTAGACCGGGCGACCATTCGGGTCGCGCCCCGAGCCTGAGTAGACGTAGCAGCCAGCCGCGACGTGAGCGCGGACCGTGGCTTCCTGCCCATCCGGATAGGCGAACGGTCCGTCGGTGCGGATGGACGTGTCGACGACGCCCAGGGCTGCCAGCGTCGAGGAGACGAACTGGATCGCCTCATCGCGCCCCAGACATCGGCTCATGAGCTCGTCCGCGATCGACTGCGTCGCGGCAGTGACCGAGGCTCGATCGGCCGGAATGATGAGAATGAGCCGTTCGGCTTCGACGATGCCTGCTGACACGCAGGCTTCGCCGCCGATACTGTCAGCCGACTCGATGCTCCAGTCCTCGCTACCCTGTGCATCCAAGACCGCACGGACGGTCTTGGTCGCTTCGGCCGCCTGCAGGCAATCCTGGGCGGCGAACGTGCGAGTGATCGCCGCCTCGATCCCGCCAGCCCGACTGTCCGACAGGATGTCGGCTGCCTTCGCGCCCCCAGCCGCGAGGACGGCGACCACCACGATCACCGCGGCGGAGGACGCCGCGGTGCGCCACTGCATCAGCGGCCCCCACACTCCTCGTGTGCTTCGATGGATCCGCTTCATCTCGGTCCCTCCTGAAGACGGGCTCGTCGGTCGTCGGTGGGGAGCATCAACACGTGCTCCCGACGGCGACGAGGTGCGAGCTGTACTGGTCGTTGTGCGAGTTCAACTGGCCCGAGGCCCAGCCACTGTCGAGGCAGTAGGACGTGCCTGAGTAGCTGGTGCTGAAGAACCAGACCACGTCATACGAAGAGAAGGCGTTCTTGATCGACGACACCGTGTCGTTCAGAGAATCGAGGGTGTTCGGGTAGTAGCTCCAGACGTAGTTGCTGTCGCTCGTCGCCACTGCTGCGATCGGGACCACAAACGAGCTGTTCTCCCAGACACACGCCTTGCTGGAGGTGCAGCTCGAATCCCACGCGAAGGCGGTCGCTGCCAGCGCGAGGACGAGGAGCACTGCGACCGCCGGTGCAACGATCAGTCGCCTGGTCCGAGAATCCCGCATGACACACCTGCCTTTCCGTGGGCCGGCGGGTGACCGCCCTGATAGAGTGGACATGCTGGCCTGCACCAAGGGTCAGAGGGGGTGGGCTCCGTGGCAACCCGTGAGGTCATGGTTCGGCGATCCGGATCTGCCGGGTTGGCCAACGTGTCCCGGCAAGCCGCGCTTCTCGCGCTCGCATGCGTGTGCGCCGCGGCGTCACTGCTGCTCACCTCGCGGGTGGGTCCCGTGGCCGTCCCTTCCGATCCGTTGGCTGCGGCCGCCAGCGGGGCGACCGCTCCGATGTTCGGCGAGCCGTGGTCGCTGCTCGCTGCCGTCGTCCTGGGTTGCGGATTGCTCGCGAGGCGCGTCGCACTCGTCGCCGAGTCGCTGTTCGTGGTCTCGGTCGCCCTCGCATGGATCGCCGCCGGTTCAGAGGCAAGCCCGCCGGCGCTCATCGTCTGGCTGTCGCTGCCACTGGCCGCCGCTCTCTTCGAGGCCGAGCGGGCCGACATCGGCCGGGCGATCCCGGAGCTCGTCGCCCTCGCGATCGCGGTGACGGTTGTGTGGTGCCTGGGCGTCCTGCTGGATCAATTCCCATGGCCCTTCGCTTCGGACACCGTCCTCGTCGGGACGGCCGTCCTCGTGGGGCGACGACTCTGGCGCGGCGCCGTGGCACTCGTGTGTGACGTCCACAGGGAGCGGGCCGAGTCCAAGGTGGCCGGTATCGAGATCACCAGGCGTTCAGCGCTCGCCGACCGGCTCGTCCCGGGACGGGCGATGAGCCGTCTCGCGGCCGGCGAGAATGCCCGGGCGCTCGTCGCGACGGATCTCCACGCGGAGGTCATGCCGCGCCTCGTCGCGCTCATCCGGGAGGCAGAACGGATCGGTGCCGAGCGTCTCGCAATGGAGGCCCGCGAGACCGGCGACGCTATCCGATCCGTCATGTCGAGGGAGCGGCCGATCGTCCTGGGCGAGGTCGGCTTCGCGCGGTCGATCGAGTCGGTGGCGGCGGAGGTCGAACGCCGGCATCGCATGAAGGTGGACGTCCGAGTCTCGCCGGCGCCGACCGAACCGCCGGCGCTCGTCACGCGCGTCGGCTACCGTGCCGTCCAGGAGTGGCTCGAGAACATCGGCCGACACGCCCAGGCCCGATCGGTCCTCGTCACCGTCCGCTTCAACGCTGCGATGCTCGATGTGCAGATTGCCGACGATGGCATCGGGTTTGACCTCGGAGATGCGTCTGCCGTCTCGCGGATTGGCCACATTGGCCTGCCGCGCCTGCGCGCCGACGCTCATGCGATCGGCGCGCAGATCGAGATCGAGAAGGATCATCCGTCCGGCACCAGGATGCGCTGGCACTGGGACCGATGATCCGCGTCGCGATCATCGACGATCATCCCCTCGTCGGGGAGGGACTGGCTGCGGCGTTCGCCGCAGCACCCGCACTGGGTGTCGACGTCGTCGCGCTCGCGCGTTCGACGGACGAGGTCGACGGGCTCCTGTCGGCCACGCGACCGGACGTGGTCCTGTGCGACGTCATGCTCGACGGAGAGCCGGACGGGCTCCGGGTGCTCCGTCGGATCCGCCGATCCCCGCGCCCCCCGGCGGTGGTCATGCTCAGCTCGTACGACGCCCCGGGGTTCGTGCACGAGGCGCTGGCGGCAGGAGCCTCGGGCTACCTGCTCAAGACCGCGCCACTCAGTGCGATTGCCGGTGCCCTGTCCGCTGCGGCGGAGGGCCAGCCGGCCAGCGCGGACTGGCTGGTGCACCGAGCGCACGACGCTCCACCCGTGCCGACGGCGCGGAACCTGGATGTGATCAGGGCGGCCGCATCAGGCAGGAGCAACGGCGAGATCGCGACGGCTCTGGGGCTGACGGTGAAGACCGTCGAGAGCTACCTCCACGAGCTGTATGCGCGCTACGACGTGGCGTCGCGGACCGAGCTCGTGATGCTCGCGGTGGCGCAAGGCTGGCTGGCCGGCACGGCACGCAACCTCGATCCGGGCGCATGAACAGGCGGCCCGCGGCCGCCGGCCTCGCGTGGGGCTCTCGAGGAACCGACACTCGGACGGGCAGGAGGTCGGTGCCGGCCGGCAGGCGCCCGGCGGCGGGGCTGGATCGCGGTGCCGAGGCCGAGTGGCTGGCCGGCCGGGTGCCCGGCCATCGCCAGGGATCGTCCGAGACCGCCAGGGATCACCGGGGATCGCCCGGGACGATTCCGACCGGCGGGACCGGCCGTCCGGCCCCCGATCTTCCACCGCTCATCGCCCACGGCGATGGCAAGCAGCCCCGGGAGGCCGCGGGGCGGCACCGACGCCCTGCATACGATCGCCGGGGGCGATGAGCGGTGGTTCGCGACGCGTGCCCGGTCGGGGCCGACGGCAGCCGATGAGCGGGAGCCCGGGTCCGCTAGCCGGTCCGCGCAGCATCCGACGGTGTGCACAGGGTCAGCGGGGCCGCGGCTGGCCGAGCCGGGTGGTCGGGGCGGTGGGATTCGAACCCACATCCTCGTGCTCCCAAAGCACGTGCGCCACCGTTGCGCCACGCCCCGACGGATCGGCGCTCGAATCGCGTGTGCTGCGCGGCCGAGCCTCCGGAAGCCTAGCCTACCGCGTCCGCAGGGCGGGGGCTCAGGCGGGACCCCGCGATGCCGCCGCCGCCCCGCCCGCGACGACATCCGGCCCTGTCCTGCAGGACCGCCGGGGGCCATCGTCATGGTCGGGCGAGAGAGCGCCGACGCGCGGGCGACGCTCGGACCGCCCGGTCGCCGTCGGCACCGCGACGGCGCCGGCTCGCGCAGGGAGCGTCCCGGGGAGGCTGTGGTGCGCCGGCTCTTGGCGCTGATCTCCGCCCTCATGATCGTCGGCGCTCTCGTCCCGGGGGGCGTCACTGCCACGAGCGTCCGGTCGAGCGCCCGCGTCAACAGCTTCGTCGGCGACTTCGACATGCTCGAGCTGGGATCGGGGCGGGTCGTCGCCCACGTCATCGTGCGGTTCACGGAGCCGACGACCACGAAGCTCGTGCCAGGTAGCCTTCGCATCGACTGGCGGCTCGGTGTGACGACCGATCCGTACGAGGGGACGAGCGCCGTCTTCGGCGCCCGCGAGTCGCACGCCCGGATCCTGCGGTCCGCGTTCTGGCGCGACCCCCTGTCGGGCGCCCTCGGGAGCGAGGTGGACGGCCAGCTGTGCGACTACCTCAACCCGCAGACGGCCGCCTGCCACCCGTTCCAGATGGGGTTCTTCGCCCCCAGGTCCGGCAGCGCCGGCAGGAAGGTGGCCTTCGAGGGGACGGACCAGTGGTGCTGCAACGGCCGCTGGTACGACGTCGGGAAGGGGAAGTTCCAGCTCACCCACGTGACGGACACGCCTCACTTCCCGTGGTACCCGCCGCCGCCCGCGGCCGCGTCCGATGCCACCCCTGAAGGAGTCCCCACTGCCGCCTCGCTCGCGGGCCCTGGCGGCGCGCCTGCTGCCACCTGGCTCGCCACCCCCGTCGACATGCTCGCCGCCGAACCGGTGGCAGCCGCCGCACCGCGCTCCGGCGCGAGCGGATTCGTCGGGGACTTCGACCTGCTCGCCGCCGGCAGCCCGTCTCGCCGTGTCGGTCATGTCGTCGCGCGGTTCACGGAGCCGACGCTCGACCAGCTGGTGCCGGGCAGCATGGACATCACGTGGGCATCCGGCTCCGGCTCGACCGGCTCCGGGTGGCCGTCGGCACGTGTCCGAGAGTCCCACGCGCAGCTGCTGAGGGGATCGTTCTCGCAGGGCCCGGATGGGCGCGTGCACGCGCGGATCCAGGGCCTCATGTGCGACTACACGGGCCCGCAGAAGGCCTCCTGTCACGGGTTCCAGATGGACGTCGCGGGCAGCACGGATCCAGGGAAGCCGCGCCAGGTCGGCTTCGGGCCGTCGAACGCGTGCTGCTCCGGTCGGTCGTACGTCGCGGGCAAGGGCACCTTCGACCTGTCCTTTGTCGCGACGCCCGGACGAGCGCGGTCCCGGCACGTCGGGGCATCGTTCATGACGTTCTGGGGACTGGGGCCGAAGGGAGCGGACGGGACCCCCGTGTGGGACGACCCACGCAGCGACACGCCGCTGATCGGCGAGTACGCCTCGTCGGACCCGGTGACCGCCGAGCACCAGATCGCGACGGCCACGAGCCGCGGCGTGAACCTCTTCTTCATGGACTTCGGGTGGATCTCGCCGGGCGATCCACTCGACCAGGCGGCGCGGAGCGGCCTGCTCCGGGCGAAGAACATCGACCAGATCGACGTCGCGGTCCTCTACTTCCCCGACCCGGTCGTCTCCCCCACCTGGGGCCAGGGCCCCGATCGACTCCGATCCGACTTCGCCTACCTCGCCGCCGTCTACTTCAGCCACCCGAGCTACCTGCGGGTGGATGGGCGACCGGTGGTCATCCTCAACGGCCTCACGGCCTACTGGTCCGCGCTGGGGGTCGATGCGACGAACGCCCTCTTCGCCGAGGTCAAGGCGAAGTACGGGCTCTACCTGGTCGCGGGCTTCCACTTCGACGCCGATCCGGCCGCCGTCGCGGGCGGCCCCTGGGACGCCTGGACGATCTGGGGGAACCTCTGGCACAGCCTCGGCGACGACCCCGACTGGCACTACACGTACGCCGAGTACGTCGTGGCGCACAGGGACATCTGGCGACGGTGGCACGACGACGCCGTGGCGCGCGGCCTCCAGTTCGTCCCCTCGATCTACCCGGGCTTCGACAACCTGACGTACACCGCCGCGCCGTACGGGCAGGCCCACATCGTCATCGACCGGGACCTCGCCGCGTTCACGTCGCTCGCCCGGTTCGCGAGGGAGATGACGACGGACCCGCTGGGCATGACGCTGGTCTTCTCCTGGAACGACTTCAGCGAGGGCCACGCCATCGAGCCGAGCGTCGCCTTCGGCGACGCGTACCTGAAGGCGGTCGAGGCCGCGTTCGCCAGGTAGGACGACAGCAGGCGGGCCTGCGCCGGAGAGAGATGGACCGATGTGGGCGACGCCGGCGGCGTCGGACCGACCCGTCGCCCGCTTCCCGCCGTCCCCCTACGCGAGCAGGACCGGGATCGCCTCCAGCGGGACCGGGTCCGCGGCCGTGACGATCTCGTGCGCGGCCCGGACCTTCGGCGCGAGCGAGGCCACGTAGGCGCGCGCGACGGGCTTCTTGTGCTCCGCGACGGTCGTGTCGCGAAGGACCAGCCAGCCGCTGGTGACGAGCACCGCCATCTCGACGAGGTCCACCGCGTAGTAGTCGACCCGCTCGCGCTCGGTCTGCGCCCTGAGGGCGTCGGTCGCCCGCCCGAGGAGCGTGGTCAGCTCGGTCAGGATCGCCTTCTCGGCGGCCACATCCGCGGGGTAGTCGGCCGCCTCCCATTCGGCCAGAAGCGGATCGAGCGACCGGTTGAGCAGCTTGCCGATCGCGGCCACGACCTGGAGCTGGCTGGTGCCCTCGTAGATGTTCGTGATGCGGACGTCGCGGAACAGGCGCTCGATGTTGAACTCCTGCATGTAGCCCACGCCGCCGTGGACCTGCATCGCCTGGTAGCAGACGCGGTTGCCCATCTCGGTCGCCCAGTACTTGACCATCGGGGTGAGCGTCTCGGCGAGCGCCTGGGCCTGCTTGTGGCGGGCGCGCATCGCCGCGTCCACCTCGTCGCCGCCCTCGCCCACCGCCCGCTCGTAGACCTTCCAGAGGTCCACCCACCGTCCGGTCTCGGCGAGGAGCGCCCGGGTGGCCTCCAGGTCGACCTTCATCGACAGGAGCAGGCGTCCGACCGCCGGCAGCGCACGGATGGGCTTGCCGAACTGGACCCGTTCGCGGGCGTACCGGTCCGCCTCCCGCCAGGCGCCCTCCGCGATGCCCAGGCCCTGGGCGGCCACGGCGAGGCGCGCGCCGTTCATCAGGTTCATCGCGTAGCGCATGAGCCCGAAGCGGCGCTTGCCGATGAGGATCGCCGGCGTGTCGTCGTACTGGATCTCGCAGGTGGGCGACGCGCGGAGGCCCATCTTGTGCTCGAGCCGCCGGATCCGGACGGTCTCGTCGCGCTCCACGAGGAACATCGACAGCCCTCGGGCGTCGGACGAGCCCTCCTCGCTGCGCGCCAGCACGAGCGACACGTCCGCGAGGCCGTTCGTGATGAACCGCTTCACGCCGTGGAGGTGCCACCGGCCCGTCGCCTCGTCGAACGTGGCCTTCGTCGAGACCGCGCCGAGGTCGGAGCCGGCGTCCGCCTCGGTCAGGACCATGGCGCCCGAGACCTCGCCGCGGGCGAAGCGGGGCAGGACGCGCGCCTTGGTCTCCTCGTCGCCGTACTCCTCGATCGACGACGCGATCTCCTGAAGACCGTAGACGGTCATGAGGCCGCTCTCGGCACGGGCGACCATCTCGACCATCATCTGGTAGATCGACTCGGGCAGGTTCAGGCCGCCGTACTCGCGCCCGAGCATGGCGCCGAAGAGCTCGGCCTGGCGGAGTGCCTCGATGGCATCGCGCGTGGCCGCCGCATAGGTGACCTGCCCGTTGTCGAAGTGGGCGCCCTCCTCGTCCGCCTCCGAGGCCCGGGGCGCGACCCGCTCGCCGCAGACCTCGCCGAGGACCTCGAGGACGATCCGGTAGTCGTCCTTGGCGTCGTCGTAAGTGCGCGGCGCGGTCGGGTACAGGGCGGCCTCCGTGTACCCCTTCTCCTTGAGCTCGAGGACCTCCCGCAGGTCGAGCTGCTCCAGCCGGAACTCGAGGTCGGGGTTGTCGAGGAAGAAGTTCTCGCTCATCAGACCGCTCCCTCGACCACGTCGTCACCCTCGCCCTCGTCCGTCGCCCAGATCGAGGAGTCCTCCCCGGTCCGTTCGCGCAGGGCCTTGATCATCATCGGCACGACCTTGGCGGCGTCCCCGATGATCCGGTAGTGCGCGATCTGGAACATCGGCGCGTTCGGGTCCGTGTTGATCGCGATGATCTTGGACGACTGGTCCATGCCGGCCCGGTGCTGGACCGCCCCCGAGATCCCCGCCGCGATGTAGAGGCGCGGCCGGACCGTGGTCCCGGTCTGGCCCACCTGGTGATCGCGCTCGATGAGCCCGGCGTCCACGGCGGCCCGCGAGGCGCCCACCTCGCCGCCGAGCACGTTCGCCAGCTCGCGGAGCGCGTCGAAGGCCGCGGGATCGGTGATGCCCGCGCCTCCCGAGACGACGACCGTCGCCTCCTTCAGGCGCACCGTCGAGTGGCGTG